>CAYITH010000063.1:0-4890 GCA_964366295.1 Candidatus Woesearchaeota archaeon
CTTTACTTAAGTGCAATTCACTGCGTTTATCCTCACTTCTTATTACTGCTTCTTTATAAATGAAGATAAACGCCCCATGTGCGTCTGCCAGTTATTATTGAATACTCACTTTACCTAACTGGCGAGACGCCCACACCAGGATTCGAACCTGGGAGCCCCAGAGGGGCGTGGATTAGCAATCCACTGCAATACCACTATGCGATGTGGGCATAATTTAATAGGATTATAAACACTTATAAATGTTATTAAGGGCTATCTATGGACTCGCCGAGAATTGAACTCGAACCTCGTCGTTGCGAACGACGTGTACTGCCGTTATACTACGAGCCCCAATAAACCTCAACAACTAAGGATTTATAAAGGATTTCTTTCAGTTCAGTAAAGAAAGTTTTATAAGAAACACCTGCGTTTAACTCAAACAGGGGGTTTTATAAGGGACACTTATCTTATCCACATATTATGATTCCAAAAGAGAAAATCAAGGCATACGCTTTGAAAAACGCAATAGAGCATAATGGCGAGGCAAAAGAAGGCGCAGTGTTAAGTTCTTTATTTTCCGAAGGCCTGAAGAAAGAAAATGTAAAAGAGATTATGCCCTCTATTAAAGAAATAGTTTCAGAAATAAACTCCCTCAATCCTGAACAGCAAAAACTTGTATTTTCAAAGCTTGAAAAAAGCACCAAAAAAAGAAAAATCCGTGAAGGCCTGCCACAGCTTCCAAACGCAAAAAAAGGGAAACTTATTACCCGCCTGGCACCAGAGCCATCAAAACATGCTCATCTTGGCCATGCCTTAACTTTTTTGCTTAACTATCTTTACGCCAAGATGTATTCTGGAAAATGCCTTCTCCGTTTTGAAGATGCCAATCCTGAAAAAGTCTCGCAGGAATTTGTGGATTCGATACTGGATGACATAAAGAGTTATCTTGAAATAAAACTCGACGCAATAAGGTATGTTTCAGATGATATGCCAGTTTTATACGAATATGCCGAAAAGCTGATAAAAAAAGGAAAGGCTTATATATGCTTTTGTTCGCAGGAAAAAATGCGGGAGCTTCGCCATTCTGGCACGCCCTGCGTCTGCCGAAACACAGAGGCAAAAGAAAATTTATCCTTATGGAAACCATTTCTTCAAGGAAAATATGAAGAAGGCAAAGCAGTATTAAGGCTTCGCGGAGACATGTCTGCTTTGAATCATGTTATGCGCGACCCTGTTTTGTTTCGCATTAACACAGCAAAGCATTATCGCCATGATAATAAATATAGGGTTTGGCCTGTTTTCGACTTTTACAACCCAATTGAAGACCATTTGATGAAAGTTACTCATATTTTGCGAAGCAACGAATTTGCAGACCGCGTGATTCTTCAAGATACTATAAAAGAACTGCTCGATTTGAATAAACAGGAAATAGTTCAATACGGCAGATTCAATGTTATCGACGCTGTAACTCAAGGCAGGGAAATGCGAAAAATAGTTGAAACAACTGGCGGCAGCTGGGACGATCCGAGATTAATGACTCTAAAAGCTCTAAAACGAAGAGGAATAATAAAAGAAGTTTTTTACACTCTAGCAAACAATGTCGGTCTCTCACCGCATCAAGTAAACTTAGATTTCGCCTCTGTAGCATCTATAAGCCGGAAGCTCCTTGACAAAAGCGCGGAAAGGTATTTTTTTGTCCCAAATCCAATTGAATTAATAATTGATGGCCTGCCAAAAATAAAGGAAGTCCGCGTTAAGTTGCACCCAGAAAAATCCAAAGAAAGAAAAATAAACCTATCGGATAAAATATTCATCTCGCAGAAAGATTATGAACAGTTAAAAGGAAAAGAAGTCCGCTTATTGCATTTTTGCAATGCCATTCTTAGCCCATTGCAAGGCGAAAAAATTCGCGCAGTATTTACAAGTCTTGAAAACAAAGAGCTTCCAAGAATTCAGTGGGTTTCAAATGCTGTTCCAGCAAGGATAATGATGTCTACTGCCACTATAGAGGAGGGCTTGGCAGAAAAGGCAGTTCTAAAGTTAAAGCCAGACAGCATAATTCAATTTGAGCGTTTTGGCTTTTGCCGCCTCGATAAAAAGTCTAAAACAAACGCAGAGTTTTGGTTCGCGCATAAATAATATAGCGGGGGAAGGATTTGAATGAGAGGAACGAAGTTCCTCCTCACACCTCTTCCTCTTGGAGTAAGTGTTCATCACTTTGTGTATCACATTTCAAATCCAAAAAAAAGTATAGCGGGGGAAGGATTTGAACCTCCGACCTCGAGGTGTCCGAAATAAATAATTTTATGGGCCTCGCGAGCACTCCAGGCTACTCTACCCCGCTATAGAATTCTAAGCAATAACCTTGCTTTTAAAGGTTACCATCGGCGACAAAAACACAACCCCTAAATATAGTGAAAGACATAAGTCTTTTCCTATCTACTCAAGGCGTAAGTGGGGAATTATCAACATCCTTGACTATAATATAACAATCTTTTTAAACACAGATTACCCCTTCTTTGTATGGCAGAAGAAAAATCTCTCAAAATGGCAGTTCTTGCAGGAGCAACTCTTGCAATAAAATACAAGGAAAAAAAACCGAGTGCTTCAGAAACAGAGATTATTCGAAGCATAAATAACGAGCTTGACAAGATAGTTGAAAAAATAGATATATGATCGTATTTGAACAAGATTTAAATATTCTTTTAATTTTTTCCACATATGTTAATATTAGGCATAGACGATGCAGGAAGAGGCCCAGTTTTAGGCCCAATGGTTCTGGCAGGATGCCTTATTGATTCAGGAATAGAGAAGGAACTAAAATCTCTCGGAGTTAAAGACAGCAAACAGCTGACAGCAGAAAAAAGAGAGGATATTGTTGAACACATTAAGAAACTTGCATTAAAATTTCACATTTCCATAACAACACCAATAGAAATAGATGAAAAAACAGACAAAGGTATAAACTTAAACAAGCTCGAAGCGATAAAATCTGCAGAAATAATTAACGCCCTAAATGCCGGAGAAGAAAAAATAAAAGTTATAATTGACTGCCCAAGCCCAAACACTCTCGCATGGAGAAGTTTGGTTTTAAGCTACATTTCGCACAAAGAAAACCTTGAAGTTTTTTGTGAGCATAAGGCAGACATAAACCATGTTGCATGTTCAGCAGCTTCAATAATAGCAAAAACAACGCGCGATGCGGAGATAGAAAAACTAAAGGCACAGCTCGGCATTGATTTTGGCTCGGGCTATGCTTCAGACTCAATAACTATTGATTTTTTAAACAAAAACTTTCACAAATTTAATAATTCCGGGCTGTTCAGGAAAAGCTGGCACACCTGGCGGAATGCAAAGGCGAAAATAGAACAGGCAAAGTTGGTTTAATCACTATTAAACTTCCAATATGGAGTGGAAGAAACTTGCGTCCGTAAAGTTATTACTTCTATTAAACAACTAACTTTAACAAACAGAAGAAGGCACACTCATGTAAAAAATAGTTAAATTTTTGAGATTAGTTTAAACTTTTTTCAATGAGGTTTATATCCTCTTTGTGTATTCCATATAATTCATAAACTAACTCGTCGAGTTTTAATTCTAAATTAAAACATTAAATGCATAGCACTACACGGCGTGTTAGGAGTAATAATTGAGTTTAATCTTTTTCATTAACAAGATTCTCAAGTTTATCTCTGAAATTTGACTTTTTGACTGCTCCAGTTGCATAATCAAGCCATACTGCGCCAATTCCAGTGCAAGCCATTATCTCCTCGTCTATTGGATTGTAAGACACTTCTTCTATTTCCAACCCCAAGTCATAAAGGCATACAATCTTTAACCTTTCTGGTGAGACTCCTATAAGATTTTTTCCAGCGCCAAAATAAACCATCTCGCTGGGCCTTTTTATCGGCGCAGGATAGCTTCCAGCAACCCCATACGAATAGCTTATTCTTTTTCCGCCTATCCCCCCGAGAAAAATGCGAGTCCATCTGCTTTTGAGTTACTCCGGGTGTTATTCTTTCTAATTTATGAAATTGTTCCTCTCTTGCAAGAAGTTTTCTCTGGCTGTTTTTTCTTACTCTCCACTCAATCATATCCTGCTCTATTGAAAACTCCCAGATAACACTGCTGTTTGTGTTCTTTGACAACGGCCTTCCAAAATAGATTTCTCTTCTTATAAAAGCTGGCATTCTCGTATCTTCCACAAAGCCGCCATTTTTAAAGATTTATATGCTGAGAAACAATGTTTTTAAACACTTATCGAGGATATCTAATATGACAAAAAGATTTATGTCAATACTTTCAAAAGAGAAGTTTTATCCAATACTGCCAAACTTGGATAATTCAGAAGTAGTTTTTCTCGACTTCTCGCAAATTCTTGTTGATATAGAAGATTATAAAAACATCAGAAAATTTTTTGAAATTTGCAGTTCAAACAACACTGAACCAACAACTCCTAAAATGCGCCAGGAGTTTAATAACTCGTTTCTTAAAAAATCTGGAAAAAGATACCTTATAGGCAGATATGGCGAAAACAGAAAAGAGATGCTTCACGGCTCACAAATTGAAAAAGAAGGCAGAACAATTCATTTAGGCATGGATATTTTTTCAAATAAACAGGAAACTATTTATGCGCCTTACGAGGGGATGATTGTCAAAGCAGGCAAAGAAGAAGGCAGTAAAACCTATGGGCATTATATGATAATTGAGCATATATCTCAAGGGTTAAAATGGTATAGTTTCTTTGGACATTTGTCAAGTGAGCTGTTAAATAAAGGAACAATAATAAAAGCAGGCGATAAGATAGCCAAATTAGGAGATTTCCACGAAAATGGTGGATGGTCTATTCACCTTCATTATCAATTACTGACAGAACTGCCTGAAACTGAAACGCCAATTGGATATTCTTCT
>CAYITH010000064.1:0-4594 GCA_964366295.1 Candidatus Woesearchaeota archaeon
ATTTTCTATCGGTAAGAACAGAGGTTTAGGCAGATTCGCCCACTCAAACCACTCCCATTTCTCACATTTTGTCGGCTCCAAAGCTCCCACATTTCCGGAATCAAAATCAGCGACTACAAACAAGGTAATATAATGCCTTCCTTCCTCTCTAAATATAGCAAAGGACGTTAATAATTGACCGCAGATACGCCTTTGCTAGATAGAAAAGGACAATAAAGATGGTAGAATATTATTGTCCTTGACTATATATCATTTGTAAAACCCAATTTCCGGATATTTTTTATAGAAATTCCTGTTTCTTCTCTAACCTCTCGCTTAACGCACGCCTCTATCTCCTCATTAAACTCCAAATGTCCTCCGGGAAAACTCCACATTCCAGCCCCATGGGCATTTTTTCTCTTGCCCATTAAAACTTTTCCATCTTTAACGATAATAACACTTACTCCAACTTTAGGCATATTTTTTTCCATTTTTTCATTCTTTTTCTAAAAGAAGAAACTTAGAAAAGATTTCTAAACCAATCAATAATTTTTTGAAAGAAAGATTTTTTAGGTGCTGGTTCAGGCAAATATCCTTTAGAAATAACCAAAACATCTTTTAGGTTTTGGTCTTCAGTATTAATATTACTATATTCCCAAACCCATTCATTGTCAGATATTTTTTTAACTGGATACTTATCATTAAATGAAACTCTTGATCCCCCGCCTCGGATTGTGATTTTCTCATGATCCGCCTTAGAAAAAGCAGATAAACTATCTAAATAATAATGAAAAGGAAGTGTAATAGACTGAAATACTTTTATTGTATTAATTTGTTTAGGAAGCAACTCAAACTCAACTCCAGCAAAGTTTCCTTCTTTAGTTTCGTAAACTTTCGCAAATGCAGAAACTCCTTTTGAAGAAGAGTCAACTACTCCAAAATCTAAATTATTATTAATATTAAAAGAGGTTGAATGCTCTACGACATCCATATCTCTACATCCATTATAACAATATTGTCCTTTTGCCTTCAAATAAACTCTTGTTTTTTGAATTTTATCCTCATTTGAATAGACCTCAAACAATGCACTAAGAAATTCTTTATCGGTGTTAATTTCTATTAGAGCATTTCTTAATTCCACATTAAAGGTTTTATTTAAAACTATGCCAGAACTTTCATCAGCCATCTCGAAAGCTATATCTGCACTTACCAATGGAAAAACCAAAAGTATAAGCATAAACATTAAAATGGGCGTTGTCTTGTTTTTCATAAACTGAATGAGAAGAAATATATTTATAAACCTTTCCTTAAGTCTATCAATATCATCAAAATATTCTTCCGCTCTCTCCTAAAGTAAAGGTGATTTTCAAAGCCAATCCTTCAGCTCTACCTGCTTCTCTTTCTCCTTGCCGAAGATGCTTTCTATATAGCTCTTTGTCAATTCAACGCTTTGCCTTACATAAGTCGGCAGATTGTATTTTTTCACAAGCTCCAGCGTGGGCTCTAAATACTTCACAATGCTCCCTTCTGAAATTGTGAAAATTACCCTGCCATTGCACTTGGAGCAATTCCCAGACAGCAGTGGCCTCCTATATTTTTCATTGCATTTTGAACAGCGAAACTCCTGCTGCGAAAACTTTCTCAAATTTCCCCTTATATCTCTGATAAAATGCCTCTCTATTATAAGCCGTGCAACATCTTCAGCCCTTACTGCTCTTATCTTTTCAACAAGAGCCATCTGCCGCCCTACTTTTTCTTTCATGCTGGGCAGGCTCTTGTAAGATGAATTTATCACAGAATTATTTATATCTTCAGTTGTATGCGAACAGACAATTCCTGTAAAGGGGTCTGTTTTCGCCTTGAGCCTGCTTTTTACAGTTTCTATTTTAACCTCAGAAGAATGCTTGCCCTGCATTGCCAGCTCGTAAAGCTCAATTGGATACTCCGCAGTCTCAAAATCTAATATCTGGTCATCAACCTCGCCTGCATTTATTTTAGCATTAAGCACGAGGGGAGCATCTTGCGTTCCTCCACGATGCCCTGGCAGATACTTTCTTGAAAAATTTATAAGCACATCAAGCAAAAGCATCACTGCCGCCTCATCTCCATCGCAATCTCGCCTCATAGCAGCATGCATATACGGGCTTGCCAACAATGCCTGCGCTTTCGAAAATCCTGCAATTCTTCCTATAACTCCTGCGCAATTATGCGGAGCCATGCAAACAACAAGATGCCCTATCAGGTCTTCTTTAGATTTCAAATTATAAAACGCAGGCCTCTTGTAAAATCTCTCAAGCAAATTATCCATAAACTTAGTTATCTGAAAAAAAACATCGTCTGCCCTCTCATCTGCAGTTTCAGGGCACGATGGCAATAATATATCATGTGGAAAAAGTTCGAGTATCTGGTCATCTCTTTCCAGCTCCTGCCCATTAATATCTTTTGTGTATCCCATTGCCCTTAGCTTCTCAACACTCGCCCTTGCCTCAAATGGTTTAAAATGTGTCAGGGGCAGTTCTGTAGCATCATACCTTATTGTCCCATCTTTATTTACTGCGAGGCTATGTTTTGCCCTTAAAATTCCTTTTGCAAGATTTTCCACTATGTGTCCTTCATTAGATGTTCCCTTCACCCCCTTTATCAAAACAGGCGCCTCGCCATTTGAAAAACCGATAGACTTGACAGCATTCTTAAATATCTCTTTCATATCAACAGTCTTATAATAAAAAGTAGTGCTCTTTCCGTGCTCCGGACACTTTCCTTCTCCTATTACGGAATTGCACTGCCTGCAAAAATTCAGCAAATTGCACTCTTTACTGCATGTCGCGCACTTAAAATAAATGTTTTCTTTCTTGCACTCTTTGCAAAAATAAAGCGGAAACTCGGCCCTCACACTTCCAACGCTAACTGCCTCATTAACACTCCTTAACCTTCCACCTTCACTGCCGACAGGAAACAGCACATTCGGGCTTCCCACAAGTTTTCTCAACTTTGCTTTTTCAGGCCGGCCCATTCTCGCGCCTATAAATGTTCCTGCCTTATCGCAAATAACAAAATTAGAAACCTTTGAAATTGCCTTTAAAACTTCTTCTTCTCCCTTTATCTTTAATGATATCTCTTCTACAATCTCCGCAAAAGTTTTCTTGCTTAATTTATTTATATCCACTCCCAGATTAGCAAGAAACGCCCAGCTTGTCTCTTCTGACAGCACTACATTTTCTATTGTAACCTCATGCTCTGCTCCAATAATTTCAAGAGCCCTCTTGCCCCTCTTGTATCTTTCTTGTTCGGTCTTTGAATAAGGCAGAATAATCTTGCCTGCAAAAGATGCATTCGCAGTCCAATCAAGCAATGAAAAAAAATCATCCATAGAAATCTGGCTCCAATAATAAATAAATTTTGGATACAATGGCACCCCATGCCTTGTTGAAATTTCTAACGCCCTGTCGAAACTAATCTCCTTATCAAGTGCTTCCTTTCCCTCGCTTTTTTTTCTAACTTCGAGTCTCCACCACTCCTCAACATAACCCGGCTTTATCAGCTCATAATTTCGGTTTATAACATCTCCAATCGGCACAAGCAAATCGCCGAGATAAATTATTTCTCTCACATCCTTGTAAATCTTTTTTGCCTCATCAAGATTTTGTATTTTTCTCACACTCCCATTATTTAATTTTACTATAGGCCCATCTATGCTGTCGCACGCAGTCAAAGCGCATCCTTTTGTCGGCTTCTCCACTTTCAACTGCGCGCCAATAGACAAAAAATTGTCAGTTATAGCCATTGTTGCAGGATGCACTGACATTGCGGAAAACCCTCCACTCCTGCTCCTGCCGTATCTAAACCTGAATGCTCCGCTCCTTGACGGATACCCAAAAACAGGCCTCCCGGCAACTATATCTTTAATATAACTCGGCGTAGTGTCAGTGGTTCCTTTTTCTCTTTTTTTATGCAAAGCAACATACTTTTCTAAAAACTCCCAGTCGCTTATCTTAAACCCTTTTGCCTGCAAAGCCCTTAAAATTCTCAGCCCTTTCTGCGCCTTCTGCGCAAGCCCTTCCGAAAAAATAAGGCACATCCCTCCTCTGATAAAATTTGTTTCAACCCTCGCAATATCCTTGTAATTGGAAACCTCCTTCGACACAGAAGGCTCTCCTGTGATTTGTATTGGCAAATTTTCAGCAAGAAAAGCTATCTCCTCCTCTGTTGGAAGATATTGCAAATTATTGACTCTCTCATGATAATCATAATTTTCAGTCACATACCTTTTAACCTCTTTCTCATTTGGATCATATTTTGCGTATCCAAATGTTTCTCTCAAATAATCTATCAGCATAAGCACAACACAGCTCGCAGTAGTTCCTGCGCTTCTTATCGGCCCTGAAAAATACGCTGCAAAATAATCCTCATTTTTCTCGGTCTTGTTGAGCTTTAATTCTGTAAATCCTTCTAAAGGCGAAGAAACAACACTCAGAGTGCCGTAAGCAAACCCCACCCGTATTCCTGCATCTATTCCTTCCAATAAGCTTGAAAATTTGCAAAACTTCTCTTTAGCAATTTCTTCGGCAATCTTAAAAGCTACCGCAGGATCAAGCGGGCCATACTCTCCCTCCAA
>CAYITH010000065.1:0-4563 GCA_964366295.1 Candidatus Woesearchaeota archaeon
TCTGAAAATCCTTTTTCTATGGAAATATTTTTCACTCTTTCAATGCAATAAGGATTATGCTGTTTTGTTATCTCGCTTATGTTCAAATGCGCTATATTATATCCCATTGTGTCAGAACACGCTTTTTTCAATGGAAAAAATATAAGGTTAAACTTATATCCTCTTATTGAATCATACAAAGCTCTGTCTCTTCCCTTAGCTGGCGCTAAACTATTAAAAAAACAAGTCTTCTCGACTTTTTTCGGAAGATTCTGCCTGAAATTTGCTATTGTTTCAGGAGAGTTCCAAGCATCATCTACTGCCTTTTGCAGTTCATCTTTATACAGCCCAAGCTGCGAGCATTTTTGCAATCCAAGCAAAACCCCGATAGCATAAAACGCGCTGGAAACAAAAACAACTATAAGTATCACTGAAAATATCATCCCAAAGCTTAGCTCTATCTGCCCTCTCTTATAAAACATCTATCTATTATATTCTATTGCTATTTAAATATTCACTCCGAAAACTTTCTTAACTAAAATTCCAAACACTAAGCTTATCACAGCTACTCCCAATGAGATGCCCGCCATTTTCAAGAAGTTAAGAAGAGGATTTTCTTTCTCGTTTGAAATATAAAAGTTGTAGACAAATATCAAGCTAAGAGAAATGAATACTGACAGCACCAATGCAATATTTTTTTCTTCAAACAGCAGATATGGCAATATCATTACAACAACCGCCAAAAAGTATGAAACTCCCGTCACCAAAGCCATTTTCCCTCTTTTATTTCTTGTATGTTCATCTTCTTTCGCAGCAAGATACTCTGAAGAAGCCATTGACAAGGCAGCTGCAACACCTGTTATCATTCCAACAATGCCGACAGTTATAGTTTTGTCGAGCACAAATGTCAATCCTGCTAAAACTCCAAGAATCTCAACAATCGCATCATTAAGCCCAAGAACAATTGCCCCGGAATAACTATTTGTTTTTTTACGTTGCTGTCTCATTGCAAGATAAAAAAGTTAAGTCTTATAAACCCTTCTTTCTTGTTTATCTTATGAGATCGAATTTGCTCTTAATAGCAATGTTAGTGGTAGTATTTGTTCCTCAAGTTATAGCTCTAGACGCAAACCTCTCAAAATCCTTATATGCTCAAGGTGAAACCCTGCTTCTCCGCCTCGAAGGAAATTTTCTTTCGCCAATAAAAGAAAGCGAGATATTATTTGTTTCAAACAGGCAGGAGATTCCAATCCCCTTAAGCGTCAGCAAGCTTCAGGATATTTATTATATCTTTGCAGTTCTGCCCTTAGTTGAAAGAAATTACTCACTCGTCTTGAAAAATCTGCACTATCTTGAGGCAAGAAAAGAAAAAAGGCAAGATTTGGAGATAAACTTTTCAACTTCCGGCAATGTTTCTGAATTCTCTGTCACGCCTGCCTTTATTTCAACGACCGATGACTTTTCTCTTACACTTCAGTCAAATCTTGTCCCTGTTGTTGTCAGCGTAAAATTTCTCGATAAGGCAGTAGTTGTAAACATTCCAGCAGATGAAAAAAAAGAGGTTAAATTTTCAACATCAGAGATTAACAAGACAGTTTTAACTTATATCTTGCTTGCTTCGCAAAAACAAGCATACTCCCTTCCAGTCTACATAAAAAAATCTCCGGCTCCTCCAGAAGTTAAGTTTATAAGCTTCAGGCAGGAAGCGCTAAATCTTACATTTGCTCCTGGCGCCGACTTTGAAACAACTATCTTCTTTATTTCAACAGGAGATTTTGACATACAGTTTGGAGTTACAGATTCTCTGAAAAACCTCACAACTCTCCCTGCAGACAAGCTGAAAGCCTCTGCAGGCGAGCAGTCATTTGTTCTCCGCGTTCGTTCAGACAAAGAGGGAATCTCAACAGGCAGCATTACTGCCAAGTCTGGCAACAACACCCTTTCTATTCCGGTTTACTTGACAATTAAGAATAACAACACTCCCCTTGAAAACTTGCCCGTCATTAGCGCCTCAAAGAGGTGCGTTGAATTAAACGGCAAGGTTTGCAAAGCAGAGGAGAAATGTGAGGGCAATATAGAATCTTCCACAGATGGCAATTGTTGCATGGGCAAGTGTGTCGCAAAAGCAACAGGTGGCAGCAGCAAATGGCCATGGATTTTATTGATTATTCTAATTATAGCGGGCATTGGTTTTTTCGCTTATAAGAAATACAAAAAAGCTCATTCCAGCAGCTCAGAAGAAATAATAAAAAACAAGCGAGAGGATTACGAATCAAGATTTGCGCCTAAAAAAACAAGCGAGACAAGCGGCAGTTTGTCAAGAACTTAATATTGTGCTTCTATGGATAATTCTGTTGGTTAGTATTGTTTTTTCAGAATTATACAGATAGATAATTCTGGACAAAATGTATTATAATTACCAGAATTATCTATATATCAAAGGACGCTGAAAATTTACAAAAAATGCGCCGTTGATACTAAGAAAATCCAATGAACGTTTTGGATTTTCGAGGCTTCAAACTCTTTGAGTTTGACAGATAGAAGAGAACGATAAATCGCCTAAAATATTATTGTCCCGGACTATAATCATTCAATAAACCAATCAAAACACTCGCAGTCACTTCCGCATTATGCCTGGCAAATATCTTATTCTCTTTCTCGCTTGGTATCTCCATCAGCAGCTCAGCGCCCACAACTCTCTCGTCTGTAATATCCACTTCAACAAACTCCGCTTCCTCTCCGCGATATTTGTCAATCGCTCTTCTTGTTGGTTTTTTGTTGTTGCAAATTATGGCATCAAGTCTCACTTCAGTATATCTCTCAATCTCTCTTGTAAAATCACTCGCCTTAAAACCACGAGTTCCTTGTTTTGTCACAAGATTGCATACATATGCTTTTAGCGCTTTGCTTTCTTTCAGCGCTTCCCTCATTCCTCCTGTAAGCAACGGAGGAACTATGCTTCCCCAAAAATCCCCCGGACAATAAACAATAAGGTCTGCTTGCTCAATTGCTTTTTTTGCCTTGTGATGCAATTTATTCTCAGGCGCTATCCACACCCTGTATATCTCTTCCTCGCTTGATGGATAACTGACATTCCACTGCCCTTCAAGTATTTTTCCACTTTTAGTGGTGGCATATATATGAGTTTCTTTGTCTGAAACAGGCATAACTCTTCTGTTTTCGGGCAATTTCAAAACATCTCTAGCAATATTTTCAATTCCTTCAACCCCATATTTTTTTTGCGCAAATGCTAAAATTAAATTTCCAAGGTTGTGCTCTCCGAGCTGTCCATTTCCAGGGTATCTGTAACTGAACATATCATTTACTGTTTGAAATCTTTCTCTGTCAAGCAAAGCCAATAAGCAGTTCCTTAAATCTCCGGGAGGCAAAAGCCCACCGTAAGGAACAAACTCTTCTCTCAATCTGCCAGAGCTTTTTCCATTGTCTGCAACCGAAACAAGCGCAGTTAAATTGACTTCATTGTATCTATTTAATCCATGCAATATCTGGTAATGTCCTGTGCCTCCGCCAATTGTCACCACATTTTTCATTCTCTAAGTTAATTTAGAGTGTTTAAAAAGATTGAGAAGTGCAGGCCCTATATAGAAGGAAATTGATAACTGACCGCGGATACGCCTTCGCTATAAAATAATTTATGCCTTCACTTTCACATCGAAGAAATCGCTTGTATAAACTTGCCCGTTTGCTTTGACTTCTACATTAAATCTTACTGTGCATAAAGGCGCAATCTTAGGTACTTCAAGCCTCACAATACGATATGAGGTTTGCCCCGGAGGCAGAGAAAATGAATCTGTTTCTCCTGTAGCTATCCATTTTAATATCTCGTTGCTGCTTATTCCGCATTTTTGTTTTATATTTTCATCTTCGATTGTTGTTGCGTAAGTGAATTTCTTTGCTTCAACAGTTCCGCTCTCAAGATTTTTCACAGCAAAAGCCACACCCCAAGAATCTCCCTGCTTTATTTCAGCAAGATTATTAGCCAAATAAACCACCATTTGCCTCTCTTCTGAAAAGAGCTTGTTTATTTCATCGCGGACCTTGTTGTTTATGGTGTCCACATTATATTTTGCGCCTTCAAATATCCTCTGTATCAATAGCAATCCAAGTATTAACATTGCCATTGCCAAAACAATTACTACTAGAGTTCCAATAGACAATTCAAGCGCCCCTTTTCTTTCTTTCATTAGTTTTAATATGGCTAAAGCGTTTATAAATCTTCACTTTTTATTAAACTGAACTGAATAAACTAACACACTCTTCGATTTGTTTTTGCTGTGGGGTTTCTCGCTTACGCTGCGAACCTATAGCTGT
Organism: Candidatus Woesearchaeota archaeon; assembly: GCA_964366295.1. Classification (GTDB taxonomy): domain Archaea; phylum Nanobdellota; class Nanobdellia; order Pacearchaeales; family GW2011-AR1; genus CAYITH01. The sequence goes on from CAYITH010000065.1 coordinate 4,312, forward strand.
GGCAAACAAAGATGGGGGCGGGGAGAATCGAACTCCCTACACCATGAGCTTCAGTCATGTGCTCTCCCAATGAGCTACGCCCCCATATAGATTAGAAATTACTCTGTTTTAAAAGCTTTGCTTATTAAGAAAAGAAAATGCTTAAAAATTTGCTAACCTCGCAGCAAACTGCGGAAAACAATTTGCTCTTAAAAGATATTTTTCAATTTGCAAGAGCAAATTGTTTTGAGGTATTGCTCCAATTTGAAAATA
>CAYITH010000066.1:0-4506 GCA_964366295.1 Candidatus Woesearchaeota archaeon
GTCAATCTGCTTAAATACCTCTTGGCTTTGCTCGATTATTGTTTTATCTTTAAGCGAGTCAATTTTCGGCTTCATTATCGCAATCATCAGCCCGATTATGCTTATTCCGATAAGAAGATAAATTACTGTCTCAACCCACACCTGCCCATTTTTTTTCATACATTATGAGTAGCAAAACACAATTTAAAAATGTATCTTATAACTATACATTTTTAAATTGTGTTTTGTTTGGAAAAAGGATTTTAAAGCCACTATCGCCAGTCGCTAAATTAGCAATTTACTTATCAACACTATGGATAAAAGCACTCTGAAATCTGGGCAGAAAAACTCTGGCATATCTCTCCATCTGCTGTTATTGCGGCAAGTTCAACCCTTTCAAAAGCAAAGTTATCAAAAACATATGTCTCTGCCCCGCTTTTTTGAGGAAGAATAAGTGTTGATTGTTGATTGAACATTTTAACACCCGAGAGAGGAGTATTATTTTTTATAGTATATGTTTTTGAGCTTCCATCTTTAACAAATGAGATAAGGAAACCGCTTATTTCATTTTCTCCCCTCTTTATCATCACACTTGTATTGGCAATTGCGCCGGGTATAGCCGGAGCTTTAACATAGCAAGTATATCCGCTTTCTGTATCAATAAAAATCTGCTCCCTTATATCAAGACAGCTTTTTCCTTTCTGCAAGCTTTCTCTTAAAAATGGCAGGACAAAAGCCGAAACAAGCACAACACTGGTAATAACTATTGCTATAAGCAAAACCGATGAGATGACTTCAGAAACCCCTTTTTTAGATAATTTTTCCATTATTAATGCATGTGTATGCTTTTTTTACATTTCCTGCTTTTCCCAATATAACTGGAACAACTTCTATTTTTTCATATGTTTTGCTTAAGGTTATTTCAATAGCGCCTCCAATATCCAAAGTTTGTTGCGTTTGTTCAACTTCAACCTTTCCTGTTGAAGTTCCTTTAATCTCAAATCTGTATATTGGAATATTCCCCTTGTTGCTGACTTGTATAGTGTTCCCGCTTATTTTCTGCGCTTCAAAGCTTAGCTCAGAACACGCCTGTTCTGCCGGCTTTTGATTCTTGCTTATTGCTTCAGCAACAAAACCCCTTGCCCACATAAAAACTATCAGCGCAGAGATTAATACAATAAGTATAAGCAATACTGTCGCAATAACAGGCGATACTCCTCTTTTATCTTTTTGCATTCTATGTCATTTATGGAAACAGCTTATTTAAACTTAATCTTTTCCAATCACAAAGTCCTTGTGTTTACCGCACCTTTTAAGGTGCGGTTTGTTTGAGGACTTTGGGACTTCAGAAACACTTCCTGTTTCTGACAGTGCTCAGAGTTATGAAGTAACTCTGACATGCTCAAAGTGTCACACCCTGAAGGGTGTGGTTTTAAACACTTTGACATAAGAAACTTACAACGCCCAAGGAGCTATTACCTCTCCTTTCTCATCTTTATGCCTCACTATTCCGCCTCCAACTGTTTGGGTAAAAACTAACGATTGATTATGATATATTGCTTCTCTACCAATAAAATCTACAATAGCTCCTCGCAAAAGACGGAAGTTATATCTCCAATTATCTTCATTATAAATACCGGGCCCTCTAAATGGCATCTCTGGAGTAACGCGCATAAGCGCTCTTTTTAAAAATTGAAAAGTATCTTTTACTAAGTGTTCTTCTCCTCCGAGTTGTCCAGCTCCAAAATAAGCCATTGTCCAAACACTTCTTCCTTTATATAAAACTCTTGTCATGCCGGGCGCACTGAAATATCCAGTATAATCATCTTCTAATTCCCACTCGCCTTTGCGATAGTAAAGACTCGTTCCGTCCCTAAATCTTGCTGGCACTTCTCCACCCTCTCCTGCCCAAGTATTTTTGTTGGCTTCAACTATAAAATTAGCCAGTTCTTCCAGCCACAATTCTTTCTTTGATTCTGCCATAAATTTAAGCTCAAGAGGAAGTATTTAAATATAATGATAATTTGATATCAATAAAAGAATATGATACTGGATATTTTTTTAAAACAACCAGAGATACATCCAAAAGGATGGGGAAGGGAGATTTGGATAGCCAATTCAGAAATGTATTGTGGTAAAATCTTAGAACTGCAAAAAGGTAAACGATGCAGCATTCACTATCATAAACTCAAAGATGAGACCTTTTATATACTATCTGGCCATGTTCAGATGAATATTCATAATGAAGGATATTTGAAAGAGCCTACAATTCTATTTATGAAACCTGGAGAGACTCTCCACATTCCACAATTATTAATTCATCAATTTATAGGTATTGAAGATAGCAAGATTCTTGAAATCTCTACACAGCATTTTGAGGAAGATAGTTATCGCCTACTTAAGGGAGATTGAAAGTACGCATTATTCTATAGCAAAGGATGTTGAGAGGCAAAATATTATTTTCCCAACATGCCTTTAATTCTTCTGCCTTGCAGACCTCACTTCAATTGAACAAATAACTTCTCTCAATCACATCCCTCAATCTTCATCTTCACAACAGCATCCTTGCACACCTGAGGATCTCTTTCTTTTGGCACAACCTTAAATGGCTGAATCTCAATTTGCACGATTTTCTGAGTTGGCACATTATTATATGAGAATACTGCTTCTTTTTCTTCTCCCGGCTTTAACACAGGTTCAAAGGTCATTATTCCTTCTATCCCGCTTATCACTTCTTCAAGCGGATAAACCGCAATGCCTTCACTCTTATCGCTTCCTCTTATCAAGAATCCATCAGCATTGAAGTTTCCATTGTTTAGTATTTTTAATTCTATTGTATCTGCCGTTGGGTCGCACAAATAATCTTTAACTCCTATAGTTAGCTCCTGCGGACACTCTTCAGTAAATTTCGGAAGATAGCTCTTCATAAAAGCATAAACTCCAAAGCTGATGCTTATTGCAATTACAACTATTATTACATAGCCTACAATCTCGCTTAGTCCTCGTTTATCCTTTTTCAACATATTCGCCTGATTTGTCTTTGCTGTTTAGTATAAAATAAAAATTCTCCCCAATGCTGACAGGAAACTCATAACCTTTGCCCTTGAATTCTTGATTAAGCTTGCCGCCATTTTGAGAGAAAGATTCATCTTTTCTTTTTCTATTTATATTGCACACGCCTGCTCCAGGAACGCTTATGCAGCCAGAATCTTCTTTTTCTATCTTGGCTATATTGAACGAATTGTCTTTTCCATATATGAAAGCCCATTCTGTTTCAGGGTCAACACCAAGAGAATAATTTGCGTAAGTATCTGTCCATTCATCTAATTTTGATTTAGTATTCGCTCCAACATATAAGCTATTTGCCACAACACCGCCAGTTTCAAGTTTTACCTCGCCTGCCAGCTTGCCGACGCTTGCTTTCTCTCCAGCAACAATGATTTTATTTCCCACAACTCCCAGCCCAAACAATAGCCCTATTATCATTGCTGCCGCAAGCAAATAAAACTGCCCTTTTTTCCCCCTCATATTTTTACTAATAAAAACAAGTATTTAAGGTTTTACTTAAAGGGTAAAAACATTATTAATATCTTAGAAAAACATCCTTGAGGTCATCTTCAAGATACCCCTGTTGAAACTTTATTGCTTCGCGATTCGCTGCTCTTTTTGGCATACCTTCTTGCAGTAAGTGCAATCTAACTAATTCGCGCATAATGTTTCCACCAATTTCTAACGGCTTACTCTTTTTTCTTGACGACACAAATATATAACTGGGTGCTCCGCCCCTGCCTTGAAGCCCAAAGCTATGCCTGTCTGGTAAGTCTAACAATGTTATACGATACTCTCTGCTGTGATATCGAAGAGTATAATATTCTTCTTCTAGTTTTATAAAATCAACTATTCTTCTTAATTCCTCGTAATTTATAGGTTTCATTTTGAGGTCTCAATAATATTCCTTCGAATCTTAGCAAATCCATTAAAGTGAATCTAGATGCGGGGAATAGGATTCGAACCTACGAAGGCACTAAGCCACAGGATCTTAAGTCCTGCCCTTTTGACCACTCAGGAATCCCCGCCTATAATTATGCTTCTTAATCATATTATAAAGCTTTTTATAATCGCGATTTATGTTTTAAATAGGCCTCTGTAGCTCAGTGGCAGAGCATCTGCTTCGTAAGCAGAGGGTCGGGAGTTCAAATCTCTCCAGAGGCTTGATAGAGATTTGAAATGTGATTCGCAAAGTAGTGAACACTTATTCCTCTAGGAGGTGGTGTGAGGAGGAACTTCGTTCCTCTCATTTAAATCTCTCCAGAGGCTTATAGTGCATTGTTGCATCTACGGGTGTTTTAGATAACTTTTTAAGTTAGTTTCCTATAACAAGCTTATGCAAAAAGAGAAAACTGCCTTTCAAGAGAGATTTCTATTAACTCTGGATTCAGATTCAACCTCAAAGCTAATAAGGAGTATGTTAGAAAGCCCATTAGGTTTATCACATAAGGTAGTAAAATACCTCTTTAATAACAAATT
>CAYITH010000067.1:0-4408 GCA_964366295.1 Candidatus Woesearchaeota archaeon
TTTTCATCTTAAATTTCCTCCAATTTTCTTGGAAATTTGAGAGGCAAAAATGTTTTCTTTTTCCATTTTATTTTTTCTCCTCAACTCCCGATTTTATTTTTTCAATAACTACAAAATGTATAATCTTGCTCAATGGCCTGCATTCCTGTATCTTTGCATAATCTCCAAGATTTATTTTGGATTTGAAGCAGTCAGGCAGGCGCGCATGCAGAGTGGTCTTTTTATGTGCATATCTCTCATATTTTTGAATATAAACCGTTCTTGTGAAGGATATTGCTATTCTTCTCGGATATTTTTTTATAACGCTGCCGCTGAATACTCTGCCCCTGGCTGAGAGTTTGCCGTGGAGGGAGCATTGGCTATCCTCGCACTTTTCTATCTCGTTTTTTGCTTTTGCTTTTTCCATTTCTATTTATTCTGCTTTTTGTTTGAGCTTTTATTTCACTTCTATCGCGCTATCCGCAAAACCAAGCTTGACAAGAGCCTGTCCGACATTTCTCAGGTGGTCGCCTTGCAGTTCAATCTCGTTGTTTTTTACTGTTCCGCCGCAAGCCAAGATGCTTTTTAGCTCTTTGGCTATGTGCTTCACATCGACTTCGCTTGACAACCCGCTAACTATCGTTATTACTTTGCCAAACTTTCTTTTCACGGTCTGCACGTGTATTCTTTGCTCGCTCTTTACGATTTCTTCGCAGACACAGGCTTGCTTTGGCAAGCCGCATTTTGGACATATATCCATTGTTAATTTTTTTTCTCCTCGTTCTTTACAGGAGCGTGAAGCGAGGTCAGTATTCTCGCAATGGCTTTCTTAATTTCCTTTGTTTTTAACTTGCTTGTTTTTTGTGAAGGGGAGTATTTTTTAATCAACTCAAGTCTCAATTCTTTGGCTTTTTCAATCTTTTCCTTGCTGTTCATTTTAGCTATTTGATTATTTTCCATCATTTTTCTGCCTCGCTCGATTTTTTGTTATTTCTTATCTTTTCTTTCATTTCTTCAGTAATGTCTATTCTGTCATGTATTTTTCTATTTGGCGGAAGAATGCTTACTTTTATTCCAGTCACTCCCATTTGTGTGAGTGCCACAGATTTCGCTCTCTCCACAATTTTTGCAGAGTCTCCCGTTTTCTTTAAGTAGCCGGATGCAAATCTCCAGCTTTTTGCTCTCTCGCTGGGAAGTCTTCCACTAAGCCTTATTTCAACACCCAGTGCTCCGGATTTCATTATTCTTTCCACCATTTTATAAGCAACCACCTTGAATTTTAATGTTCCCAGCTTCTCAAGAGACAATGCTATCTCGTCTGCAATGCTTCTCGCATCAAATTCAGGAGTGCTGATTTCCTGTATTTCTATATGAGGATTCTCTAGCTTGAATCTTTTTTTCAATACACTGGTTAGTTCAGCTATTTTTTCGCCCTTCTTGCCGATAATAAAACCCGGGCGGGTAGTGCTGACAATAATTTTTTCTCCAATAGGAGTATATTCAATATTAATTGCGCTTATTCTTCCTTTTCCAAGGCTTCTCTTCACAAATTCTTTAACGCCAAATTCTTCTTTTTTAAATGTGATAAATTTTCTTTCTTCCATATTAAATTTCCTCCAATTTTCTTGGAAATTTAATGAGGCAAAGATGTTTTAATTGTTTCATCCTATTTCTTCTCCATAGTTTTTTCCATTTTTGTTTTTAATTTTAGAACAACATTTGTTCTTTTTGCTATCTCTCTTCCGCCTTTTCTGACTGCCTTTGAAGCCTGATTTGCATACGCTTCAAATAGGACATATGGTTTCTCCAGTCCTGCTTGGCTTGCATTAGCAATGAGGCTCTTAAGCAGTTTTATAAATGTAAGTGAAGCATTCACAGGATACCTGCCGGATTTCATGCCCCTCCTATGAGGTATCTCACCCTTCATCGGCATAGCTTTTTTCATCTTAGAGACTTGGTCAAGATAGATTATTGAGGCCTCAGGATCCTTATTTCTTATAAAGTCGCAAATAGCCATTGAATGCTTTGTAGAAATATGGAGGCTTATTCCATTCACAATAGCCTCGGTTCTTATTTTTTTTATTTCCACAGTTTTCTCTTCTGTTTTTCCCCCCGAGTCAAGCTCTTTCTTTCCTAGCTCCTGCTTGTTCTCTTCAATTTTCAAATTATTTGTTTTTTCTTTCATCTTAAATTTTATCTTAAATTTCCTCCCACTTTACTGGAAATTTGAGAGGCAAAAAATATTTATTTTTTTCATTTTATTTCACCGACATAGATGCAGAGCTTTTTGTTGCGCCTATCCCAGGAACTCCGTGCTGCACTCTTTTTCTCGTTTGCACAAATTCCCCTAGTCTATGGCCAAGCATTTCTCCAGTAATCTTGACAGGAACATACTCCTTTCCATTATAAACTCCAATATTGAATCCTATCATTTTTGGCACAACCACAAATTCTCTTGATTGGGTTCTCTGTATTTTTCCTTCTTTTTTCTTGCACCTTAAGATAAACTGTTCAATCTTGTCAAACTGCCTTAAAACAGACCTTTTTTGTCTGGCTTTCAGGTATTTGGCAAACTCCCGAGTATCTATTTGCTGCAATTCGTTCAGCGTCTTTCCACGAAATGTTAATTCTTTTGCCATCTTAAATTTCCCCCCGTTTTTCTGGAAATTTTAGAGGGGAAAATGTTTTCTTTTGCCATTTTATCTTTTCTTCCTGCCTACTCTTCTAGGCCTTAGCAGTCCAACTTTAGCGCCTGGAGGGGCATTTCTCTTGGCTATCTTGCTTTTTATTCTTTTTCCTCTCCCAGAGCCGAATGGATGGTCAACAGCATTCATTTTAACAGCAGAAGATCTAGGCCACAGCTTGTTTCTTGATTTCATCTTATAGTGCACAACTCCTGCCTTCACAAAAGGCTTGTCCATTCTTCCCGCTCCCGCAATAATTCCTATTGTTGCCCGGCATCTTTCATCAAACTTCTTTTCCTGCTTTGAGGGCATCAGCACATTTGCGATTCCATTAGCTTTCTGTATAATTCCTGCTGAACTTCCAGCACTTCTAACAAACACTCCTCCATCTCTTTGCCTTGACTCTATGTTGTACACTCTGGTTCCAAGAGGTATCTCTTTCAGCATTGCGATATTTCCCGGAGCTATCTCTTTCCCAATCTCAATGCTCTGCCCTTCATACATTCCCTCGCATGCAGGATTGTAAAATATTTCATTGCCAACTTTAATTTTTGCTAACGGAGCAGAATGTGCAGTAGAGTGCAATATTCTCAAAACAACACCTTTCCCTTCAGCAGAGGGATACCCTATTCTGAATATGTATGCGCCCTTCCTTACTTGATAAGTCAGGCTTCCGTGCCCTCGCGCCCGTTGTATTATTCTTTTTCCCATCTTATTCTCTGCCTCCAATCCAAGTCATTAAAATTTCTTCCACAGCACGATTATAGTATAATCTATTTAATTCCTCTTCTATTCTAGGTTTAATTGTTTCTCTATTATACATCTTACATCATCCCCAGTTTAGTCGCTATGTCAATAGCTTTGAAATTTTTTTCAAGCTTTGCAACAGCATATTTTTTATTAGCTCGGGTATTTGTTCTGATGCCTTCTATTTTAACATTAAGTATTTTCTCAAGTATCTTCTTTATTTCTGTCTTATTCATTCTTCTTGGTATGTTAAAAACTAAAGTATTGTCAATTTCAATGTTTCTCACAGTTTTTTCAGTCACGATGGGTTTTATATTCATTTTCTGCCTCCAAGCTCCTCAATTGCCTTTTCAGTATAAATAGCCAGCCTTCCAAGGGGATATAAATCTGCCGCCTTCAGCTCGTTTAATTTTATTATATCGATGCCATTGGCTTTTTTTGCTTCGTCTTTTCCCGTGACAATAAGAACCCCCGCATTTTCTTTTTTTCTCCTATTTCTCATTTTGCCCTTGCCGGAACGGGAGTTCTTGCCTTTCAAAACTTCCAAACCAGATTTTTCAAATATCTTTTCTATCAGTTTAAGAAATTCTTGAGTCTTTAATTTCAGGCACTCGCTCTCAATTCCAAAAAACGAGTTATCCATGCTAAACAACGGATATCTTCTCTTTACTATTTCAATATTTGCAGTAGCCGAAATTCCAGACTTAATCGCGATTTCTTTTTCTTTTTTATTCAGTCTTTTTTCGCTTAAAAAATGAGAAATCTTTGGAGGGTGTGATCTTCTTCCGCCTCTTGCACTTGAAATTTCAGCGCCTATCCAATAAAATTGCGACCCGCGGTTCCACATTATTTTTCTTGGAACTCTTGAGATGCCTTTTCCATAAGCAGTCTTCCACAATCTTCTGCCGTGCCTTATGTTTCCAGAGGCAGAATGATGTTTTCCAGCTTCTAAAAATGGGGCAAAAGGCTGTTGTTTCTTTTCAGCCTCAAAATATTTT
>CAYITH010000068.1:0-4374 GCA_964366295.1 Candidatus Woesearchaeota archaeon
TTAACAAAATTTTTTAGCTAAAATGAAAACAAAAAATAAATTTACTTGGAAATTTTGGCTAATATTATTCACAGTTATTGCTGGAATAATTTTATTTATTATTTTTTCAATTAATGAAGGTTCTAATAGTGATACGTTACAAACAACTAAAGCTTTGGTTTGTGAAGATATTCAAGTGCCTTATGAAGTACAAGAAGAGTATACGGAAAAAGAACCTTATCAAGAGATAGAATATTATAATTATCCTCTAAGACTTGAAGATGTATCTGCAGTGAATAAAGAACTGATAGAACTTGGTGGAAGGGGATATTATCAGCAAGCTAAAATTGAGATAAAAAATTTAGATACTCAGAGCGGATGGGTGAATGTGGTCGTAAATTGGAAAACTCTTAATAAACAAAGTACCGATACTGTGCGGCATTATATAAATCCTGACCAAATTGTTGAATTTATATCAGAGTTTGATGTAGATAGGGGAGAAGATAATACTTATACTTTTAATTATATCTCCGACCCAATACAAAAAAGTAGAATTGTAACAAAATATCGAGATGTGACTAAAACAAGAACTATTACCAAATACAAAACTGAGAAGAAATGTAATTGAGTTTGTTTCTAATGGGATTTATATTTTTTTGTTTTGAGTTTTCTTAAGGTATGTTAGTCTGACACAACAATCATTTTAAACTCGTTTTGACAGGGTTTTTTATGATAACTTACAATGACATTTATGAGGCGTTGAGGAAAGAGAGATACGGCGAACAACTGCAGCCATTGCCCAAAGATTTTATTGAACAAGTAGCTGAATATCTGGCGGAGAAAAAAGAGGTTTCAGAAAAGCAGGGAGATATGTTTTCTGACGCTATCTTGAAGGCGAAGAAACAGCTTGAAAACGCAATATCGTTGTTCAGAGAGATGATGATGCGGAGAAAGAAGAAGATACTGCAGTTGTCGTTTATTGCAAGGGAGACAGGCATAAGCAAGAAGGATTTTGAGACAATGCTGGTATTTGAAAAGGAGATGTTTGACAAAATAGTAGCAGCTTTAGGCGATGCTGATGCTTGGATGAATTGCCTGCTTTTTGGACAGAGCAAGAAGGCAAATCACCAGCTTGTCAGGTTTTTGGAAGATACCAGCGAGTTTCTTGGGTTGAATGGAGAGAGTGTAGGGCCGTTTAAGAAGGCGGACTTTGCCAATTTGCCTGTTGAGATTGCCAAGATATTATGCGAGGCAAAAAAATGCGAGGTTGTTGAGACGGATGCTTAATGAAGCAAGGTTTATATTGGTTTATTAAATAGTTTTAATATGAATAAAAGAGGATTGTTTGGAAAATTATTGACAGTGCTGTTGATTTTAGCATTAGCTTATATGGGCTATGTATTTTATTATCGGATTGCTTTTTTATCTTTTACATTTGCGGTTGATACAGGCGAGAAGTTAGACGGCGAGGTTTATTTGAATGGGAAGCTTATCGGAGAGACCGAAGAAGGCGAATTAGTATTAAAAAAGAGTTTTTTAAATCCCGGCGAGGTTTTGTTTAAAGCAAGTGTTGATGGCTTGAAATTAGACTTTAAGTATAAACTGCCCGAAGAATTTGAAAAATACGGGGAGATACCATTTGTTATTTCTGAAGAAGATTTCAAAAGCCAGCTCGCTTTTGCGAAGACAAAAGCAGAGGACAAATTCGCTCTTTCACCTGAACTGCACTGGAGAAAAATGCCTGTCAGTTATTTTCTGGATATACCTTATTCTGCCGGAGCGTATAAAATTGCGCGAGTGAGAGATGCTTTTTTGCGGGTTGAGAAAGAAACACTCGGAGCGGTGCGTTTTGAAGAAGTTGAAAATAAAAAAGATGCGGAAATATTTATTAGAGGAGTTTATTTAACAAGAGAGAATGAGTCTTTTTTGCTGAATACCGAAGATGATTTGTTTACAGAAGGGCTTGCGCAGTATGTTTTTCTTGATAAACTAATACTCGGGGCGAATATAAGTTTTTACACTAATATCTACCCAGAGGAAGGGCAGAGGGCGTGGGGTTTGGGAAGCTGCGCTGATTATCCTACAACAGAAGTGCATGAGATACTGCACGCGTTGGGATTGAACCATACAAATAATCCGAAAAGCATTTTGTATCCGAAAAAAGAGCTAAAGGACACATGCGCGATAAAAGAAATTGACAAGGAGTTAGTTGAGACGTTGATTAGGATTTATGGGTGAGGAAGAGGTTTATTTTTGATAAAAAAAGAAGCTCTCCGTCAGTTTTTTGATGGTGAAAGGAGCTGACGGAGGCGTGTGATGAGTTAATATGATGAGAAAAAGGCTTTTTAAAGCAGTTACGAAGCAAAAATCTGGGTTGTAAATTCGGTAGGTTTAAAAGGGTTTTTTCGTGTTTAAGTAATACTATCTAGTAGGAAAAGGTTTAAATATTAAGTATTACTATTTTTAGTATGAGATTTAAGAGAGAATTGGGTGTGAAAGGGCAGGTAGTGATACCTAAGGATATTCGGGAATTTCTTGGGATTAAGAGAAGAGGGGAGATTGTTTTTGAAATTCAAGATAATAATGTTTTATTAAAGCCTGAGCAGGATATCAAGGAGTTTGTTACGGATTTTTTTAATGTTTCAAAAATGGAAAAACCATTAACAATGAAGAAAATTAAAAAATCAGTTTTTGAACAATATGATCATGAAATATCTTGATTCAAATATTTTTTTATTTGCTTTTTCACAAAATAGCCCCCAATGCAAGTTTTGCAGAGACTTACTCGAGAGTATTATGTCTGGCAAGGACAAGGCTTGTACTTCTTATTTAACATGGGATGAAGTTGTTTATCATTTGAAGAAGATTTTTGGCAGAGAAACAGCGATACTTAAAAGCAAAAAATTATTAAGGTTTCCGAATATTAAGTTTGTTGATGTGGACATGATAATTATAGACAAGGCCCATCAATTATTGGAGAAGTATAATCTGGAACCCCGTGATTCTATACATGCAGCAACCGCAATTCTTTTAGGAGCAAAAGAATTTGTTTCTGATGATGCAGACTTTGATCAGATAAATGAGCTTAAGAGAGTAAAGATTGTTAAATAAAACTATTTCTTATTTTTTTCTACTGCTTCATTTATTTTTTTCATTTCTTGTTCAGACGGCTTTTCTATCTCCTGCCCGAATTTCCAGAATTTGTTTGAGTGATATATAAGCGAGGTTTTATCCGGCACCGAGTGGCGCTCAACAACAAGCCCGAGGAATATTGTTCTTTCAGGAAGCTCAATGGATTTCCAGACTTTGCATTCCAGATGGAGCGAAGCGCCCTCTACAAGAAGGGCATTTATTTTTTCTGCTTTGAAGAATTTGAAGCCGAGCTCTTTTAATACCGAGATTTTGTTTAGGTCTTTTCCGGAGTTTGTTCCAGCTACATAAGCCAGAATATTTTGGTCTTGCGAGGCTAGAGAGACTCCAAACTCCTTTGTTTTTAGAATATTGTCGTGTGTGGTGTTTGTTTTTTTTATGCAAACTGCGATAATTCCTGGAGAATAAGAAACATGGTGCGTCCACTCAGAGGACATTATGTTGTCTTCAGCGCCATCACTGCTTGTGATTAAACCGACATTTGTAACAAACTTTTTGCTCCACTCGCTTCCCCAAGGCAGGTCCATGCCTTCAGAAGAATTATTTTTTTCCATGGTCATTGCTTATTTTTATAGTTTATAAACTTATCGGTTATCCGATATATTATTTTAACAATCAAGAAATGTTTATATACTGCAAATCGCTAAATAATTTATGGGGGAGAAGTGCGGATGCGAGATGAAAGGGCTTTTGGGATTCCTACTGCTTTTTTTGCTTTCAAAAAAGAAGATGTGCGGTAGAGAGATAGCTGATGAGCTTGAGAAAAGAAAAGGATGCCGCTTAAGCCCCGGAACATTGTATCCTGCTTTGGCAGGACTCTGCAATGATGGTTTTATTGATGAAGAGAAAAAAGGCAGAATTTGCGTTTATAATATCACAAAAAAAGGAAAAAGGGCTTTCAAAGTAGCAAAGACTCGTTTCAAAAAAGAGTTTTATGGTTTATAGCTTAAGTCTCAGTTCTAACTGGCTTTTTTTTCTTTGCCTGACAAGCTTACTAAATACGATGCTTGTTCCGGCAGGGCTATTTTCGCCAAGTTGCGCAGAGTATTTTATTGCTTCTGTTCGCGCTTCGTCGTCGTCAGAGGCTTCAAATTTGTAGTTTTCAACTGCTTTTTCCAATTTGACCCATCTTCCATCTTGGAATACTTGCTCCTTGACTGCATAAAATGCTTCATACTTTTGTTGTGGCATTTTTTATTCTTTCTTAATACCCTACAGCTTGCTGTAGGGATAAAGCTATAAGTT
>CAYITH010000069.1:0-4333 GCA_964366295.1 Candidatus Woesearchaeota archaeon
GTTGTGCTGTGTTAAACTTTCAACGCTTTCAAACTTCCTCTGGCATGTTTCGCAAATATGCACTGCCATTTTTTAGCGTCCGCATCCGCCGCCAACATATTGGCTTTGAACACTTGGAGCAACTGCGTTTCCTGTAGTTCCCCTGCTGCTTATCTGGGCATATCCAAAAAACAGCAGTGCTAAAACGACAATCACTAACAAAGCCACAACATATGGATCCATTTTTCCTCCTATTTCTCCGATTGTTTAATTTTATTATCTGATAAATCCTTGTAAGTTCCAAGCAAGTCGGGTTTTGTCATTACAAACCATCCATCACTTTCAACTTCTCCAACATTAGTCCAAGCAGAAACAAAGTTTTCATAAACCTTTGCTTCAGGCGACAAAATTATAATTGGAACCTTGGTTATTTTGTATTTGTTTATTAACTCCTTGCCCTTAGCCGAGCCGGTATCATAAACTTCTTTGCTTTTTAACACCACCCCGAGTCTTTCAACAACTTGCGCATTAAGTTCCTGGTCATAACACTCGTTGCAGGAAGAATCATTTAATATTATCAAGCTTGCTAATCCCTCAATTCTGTTATTTGAAAGATTTCTATAAGGGGGAATAGTCGAGTGCAAGGCATAAGCTCCTTCTTTAAATGAAGCTCCTGCCTGCTCAAGCCCTGATTTAATTTCAGAATAATATTTTATATCGCCGGAAATAATTAAAGCGGGAATATGTTTTATTCCGTATTTTGATACAAGCATTTGCCCTTCGGCGCTTGAATATTCCATATTCTTAACACCTGAAAAAACCACGCCTGCCTCATTTAAATTTTCAATAACTCCGGATATGTCTGTGCATTTTGCACAGCCAGAATCTTTTAGATAAAACACTTCAACTTTTCCAACGATCTTTTTTTCTTTTTCAGAATAGTATGGAGCCATCACTGCAGTGTATAATAATTTGTTATCTTTAATCTCGCCAACCTCTTCAAAATAGCTGACAAGTTGCTCACTTCTATTTAACTCTCCTTCTATAATTAAGGCAGGCAATTTTTCTATTTCATACTTTTTAATCAAGTCTGCGCCATCTGCGCTGTCAGAATAAACTTTTTTTTCTGCAGTGATATTAACATTTTGCTCTTTTAATCCACTTATCGCATTGTCAAGACTAAAGCAGTCTACGCAACTTTTAACCTCAATTCTCGTTATGCTTATCTGCGCTGGTTTCTGCTTTTCTCCAGCAATTTTATTTTCATTATCTGCTGAGATTATCTTTTGTTGAAGCAGATAAACATTAAAAATAAATAAAATAGATGCAATAGCTAAAGCTAAATAGATAACATGGTATTTTCTCACGCCACTGCTTAAATTATCCGCCATGTTCTAACTAATTAACAGCCTCCAACCATTGACGGAAGGTTCTGCAAGTTTGTAGGCAACGATGAACTCGCACTGCTACTTGACGCTTTAGCTCCACTGCTACCGCTGCTGGAAACCACAACTCCGCCACTGCTCAATCCAAGCAGTTGGGCTGTCTGTAAAGCTGCAGTCAAAACAAGCAGTCCTATCAAAATTGTTACAAGCAATTCTTTTTTATCCATTTTTCCTCCTTTTTAGTTTATTAGAACTTTTATTTTTCGTTTTTTTAATCAGTAAATATGCCAGAATAATAACAAGAATTATTGCGATTAAGCTAACCAACCCAGAAGTAAAACCCGAACTAA
The DNA here is from genome assembly GCA_964366295.1 of Candidatus Woesearchaeota archaeon. Classification (GTDB taxonomy): domain Archaea; phylum Nanobdellota; class Nanobdellia; order Pacearchaeales; family GW2011-AR1; genus CAYITH01. The sequence goes on from CAYITH010000069.1 coordinate 1,715, forward strand.
CAGCCATTCCAGTCATATGTGCAATTTCGTCTTCCTCGTGTCCCAAAACAGAGGGCATAGCCAGTGTTAGTCCTCCAATTATTTTTGCTAATTTATTAAACATCTTAAACGCTTGCCTCCTGTATTATTCTTTCTATTGTTCCTTTAGGATACCACAAAGCATACCACCTTGCCATCTCGCCATATATTTCTTCATCGCTATACCTGTCGCCATAGTTTTTTACAAACCATCTAGCTAATCCTTGCGCAGCATAGCTGTGCGCACAACCGCAGTTAGTGATTATTGTCGGCCTCTGAGGGCTTCCACAGCAATAATCACAGGTGAATGAATTGACTATACGCCCCCATCTATCTTCTTCAGCACTGCTTAACTCTAAATTTAAGTAACTCTTTAATCTCTGCTGCGAACTTACTGGATCGTCAAAAGTAACTCCTGCTTCCCCACCATAAGAGGGGGTTCCTTTAGGCACTACATTATTCAACAAATCCTGCACAGCATCTCCAGTTGGAGAAGTTATCGCCAGCTCGCTGATAGTTGGCAGTGCCTTGACAATGCTTCCATATCCTGAAATTGCCGGACTCTCGCCAACAGACAACGGCACTGGCTTTAAAGTAATTTTTGAGCCATATTCGAATTTCCCAAGATTAACAACCGCGCCTCCTGTCGTTGAAAAAGCTTTGGGCATCAAAAAAATCTGGTTCAAAAATATCAAAATCACGACTAAAACAATTCCTGTCAGCACATAAGTGTTATTTAATATTAAATTCTTTTCACTTTCCATTTTTCTTCTCCCGAATACCACAAGCGACACAATTAGAGGTATAAATACTTTGTGCTTTTAGCGCGAATGCCATACCTAACAAAACCAGCGATATAATTTTGAAAGTTCCAGTATAAGAAGTTATAAAATAAGTGGGTATTCCATATGTTGCTCCAAAAGCCAGTATAACGATTCCCTGGCACACCGGACACACAGCGCCAAAGAAGCCTGCAACAGCTCCACCTACAACGCCGACGCCCGAAGCAGCTCCAGTTTTAATTCTATCTTTTCTTTCATATGCTATCAAACTAACTATTCCTCCAAAAAGCACAGATGCAAAGAAAATAAATAAATAATCTGTTGCCGTTACACTGCTCATTCTGCTTATCCCAATATTTAACAAAGGGATGCTCCAAAACCCGTAAAAAAAAGTAAAAAATAACATTGAAACGAAAAAAGAAACAGCCAGCACAGAAAAATTTTGTTTTAATATTTCTAATGTATGTAAAACTATTCCTTGCTGATACTTTTTATAAATTATTTTTTTATTCATTGTAACCTCTCTTTTCATAAAATGTTCAATAACATTGAATATATATAAATTAGGGTTAATATAAAACCGCTTAAAACGCTTATAAACCCTATATACGCAGGAGAGAACGTTTATAGGGGCATTTAATCTTCTCACCACCAAATGGAGGACTATCATTTCGTTTTGAGTAAAAATGCCCATGCCAAAACACTAAACAGAAACATTTATAAACTAAAATAGACACGTAACAACTAAAATGGACATATACAAAATAAAATGGACTCGGTTGCAGTCAGAAATACTAAGGTTTTTATGCATAAGAGCAGGGCAAGCATTCAACTTAAGGGAAATAGCAAGGCAGTTGAAGGTTACTCCAACTGCAGTATCTAATGCCTTGAAAGAATTGAAAACTTCAGGATTGGTATCTGTTGAAAGCTCAAAAACAATAAACCTTATGTCCATATTGCTTAACAGAGATAATAAAAAGGCAATTGAATTTAAGAGGGCAGAAAACTTAAGAATGATTTATGAGTCTGGCATTTTTGATTTATTATATAATGAATTTCCGGGCTGCACTATAATTCTTTTTGGAAGCTACTCTAAAGGATATGATGTGAGCAGTTCAGATATAGACCTTGCAATAATAGGAACAAAGGAAAGAAAAATAGATTTATCCAAGTTTGATAAATTATTAGAAAGAAAAGTAAGCATTAACTTTTATGATTCATGGAAAGGCATACATAATCACTTAAAGGATAATATTCTTGATGGGATTACCTTAAGCGGAGGGGTTGAGTTATGAGCCTCCCAAATGATTTCGAGGAGTATCTTAAGAAAGGCATAATAATGAGGTGTTCTGTAAATAAGCCGAGAGCTAAATTTCTGATAGGTGAGTCGCAGAAGACATTCAATGGTCTTAACAAACGCTTAGAAATTATGGGAATAGAGGAGGATAACGCAAACTCCATAATCAAAGATTGCTATGATATCCTAATGGAGTTAATAAGGGCATGCCTTTTATTAGAGGGCTATAAATCCTCAGGATTATTTGCCCATGAAGCAGAAGTTTCGTATTTAAAAAAAATGGGGTTTGATGATAAAGATGCCTCATTTCTCAATAATATGAGATACTTCAGAAATTCAGTAACCTATTACGGGAAGATACTACCTATAGATTATGCGGAAAAAGTTGTAGAATTCACAAAAGAGATTTATCCAAAATTGAAAGAAAGGTGCCAAAAATAATAACTGAAAAACATTTAAGGGCAAGCCTAAAAATAACTTGTTAAATTTTAGATAAAGTATAATTCCATTTTGAATTAATCT
>CAYITH010000070.1:0-4265 GCA_964366295.1 Candidatus Woesearchaeota archaeon
AGTCTTTCAAAATTCGCAGCAAGCTGCGAGGTATTAAACCCAAATTTTGAAATAAGCCCACATAGTATAGCGGCTAGTACACATCCCTGTCACGGATGAGATCCGGGTCCGATTCCCGGTGTGGGCGTCTCGCCAGTTAGGTAAAGTGAGTCTTCAACAATAACTGGCAGACGCACGAGAAGCGTTTATTTTAACTTAAGTAAAGAAGCAGTAATAAGAAGTGAAGATAAACGCAGTGAGTCACTTAAGTAAAGAAAGTTAGTAATAAAGAGCAAGGATAAACTCCTCTAAGAATTTATAGCCTTAAAAATCCCACTGCCATTTTTAGATCTAACTCCTTGGAGAGACCGCAGCTCATTAAAAACCTGTTGAGTAAATTCCTTCGTAAATGGAACATGCAAAACCCCTGAAGAAGTTTGATAAGGGCCAGTAATCTGAATATCCCTATAACGCAGTTTGATGGCGTCTTCATCTAATTTGCCTTTATCCAGAATATTATTTTGAATTCCAAGCTGTACAAAATCTTTACAAGTTTCTGAAAATACATTATAACTCTCAGAAAAACCCTTATCTTGGGAGTATAAAAAACTAAATCTTGTATCTATTGCTCGATAAACTAACTGCATAAAACTGTCAAAGTTATGCCTATAAATCCTCTCCAAAGAGGTATGTGGACTTAATCTCCAACTGCCTGCTCCGACAAAAAATTCATCTCCTGATGTTTCCAAGTTTTTCGAAGCCCACATTATAGAAGGATAAATCGTCGCAAGAACACCTAACAAAGAAGAACCCTCATCTTCCGACACTATTCTTGCAGTTTTAATCATACTAACCTTTCCAGCAATCTTCTTCCGATTAAGATACTGTGAAAATAATCTCTTTAATTTAGCCCCATTTTCATCAATTATCAAAAAAGAGGCTGGTTGAATGTCAGGATTATTCTCCTCTTTAGAGATATTATCAAAAGAAGAGAGTATATCTGTTGAGGCCCTGCCAGATATAACCGTGTCTATTATCGCAAATCTTTTAATTTCTGGAAAACGCTCATAATATTCTGCCAATTTAGGTCTTTTCTCAACTTTTCTTAAAATCACATTTGTAAAAGATGAAAAATAAGGATTATTTATCCTTTTATCATTAGGCATAAATAAAGAGGCAGTAAATTCTGCCCAATACTTTCGAGTCTTCTTAGTATATTCTTCGTTTTTCTCTTTAACATAAAATTGTTCAATATTTAAATCTGCAGTAAAAGGAACGAGCAAAACAGACACAGACTCTTCAAGACTATGATTATGATTGCTTGTAAAATCGGGAGTCATTAAAATTTGTAAATCATCCTGCACAGATAAACGATTATAAAAACAGGTATGAGTTTCGGACAACTCAGATTTTGAAAATTTATCAAGGGAATAAACCATACCTAAAAAGAATGGTACTGCACCTCTGCTAGGTATAACTAAAGTATCAAAATTATTCTTGCTATAAGAATCTGGCAATTGAACAGCTAATTCAAGACAAGCATCTGCATAATTAAGCAGATTCTGTTCAGAAAATATACTTTCTATAGAGCCCATATTATTTTTCTCCCCCATTAATAATGGACTCTACAATAGAATATAAGTTTTGTGAAGAGAAAGGGCGTTTAGGCACGGCATATCTGATTGAAGTATAGTCTCTCCAATTTCTCGGAATTGCTCCAGAAAGCAGAATTATAGGCGTTTCAGGGTAAAAGTCTCTAACAAACTCCGCAATTTTTCTCCAGGAGGTATCACCTGCTTTCTGACCAGGTTTCTCTGGGAAATGCCGGTCCATGATATATAAATCTGAACTCAACTCATCCAATCCAAAAAAAGACTCCAAATCACTTATCTGAATTAAATTAAGTCCTTGAATCTTCTTTAAGGCATCTTTAACAACTAATCTAAATGCCTTCTCATCCTCAATATGTACTATTTTTGCCATTTTTATTCGCAGTCCACTTGCTATTTAAACCTTTCTATTATGTTACTATTATTAAGTTATCTTAATTAAGTTTAAATATCCAAAATTCCGCTTAATACCATCATCCCGCAATGGCTGGGATGATTGGGCTTTGTCCAGCGGCGGACAAAGCCCTCTTTTTATACTCCTCAAAAGAGGGCTAATACGCCTCATAAAAAGCAAGCCTTCCCTCTTTATCTCTCAAAAACAAAGAATCGCCTTCATCATTCCAAACACTCGCGCACTCGCCCTTGTTATTAAAATAAAAGCTCGTCTCATTCTCCTTGCCGATGCCATTATAAATCACAACACTTTTTCCAGCACCGATAGAAATATTCCCAAAAACAAAAACATGATTAGCATTGTCTTTGACATACCATTTTTCAACAAAACACGAAAAGTCGCAATTATTCTTTAATTCAACACTCTCGCCTCTCGCAAGACAATCGTTTTTTCCAGCGCCATTATCAATAAAAGCCGAGAAACACTCTCCGCATTTGTCCCTGCTTCTCTCCCAGAGTCCAATACCCCTTTTTCGCGCCTTCTCTTCAGCGCCCCTTAATCTCTTTGTATATTTATCTTCTTTATAGACATAAGCATTCCCAAGCCCCTTAGCCAATATCTCCTCATTCAACAATTTCTCCTCAAAAAAAACATATCTCAACAGCCGGCTGTATTTGTCTGTGTTTTCAATAGTCCAATAAATATCCACTTCTTTATTTTCAAAATCCTTGAGAAAATTCTTTGCTTCTTGATAAAATGGCGTGTTTTTTTCAGGCGTATTGACTCCAAGAAGCCTGATTTTATTTCCATTGCTCATTTCAATAGTATCCCCATCAACAGCCCTCTTAATAATCCCTGTTTCGTGTTTCGCCCTTTCCTCTGCTAAATATCCAGCAGTAACAAGAAGCACAATAGAAATAAAAAACAATAGTGCTCTAATTTTCATTGAACTTCAAAGAAACAAACATTTTTAAACACATCTATTTGCTATTATACTAAAGGACATTGAAAACTGAACAGTATTATGCCTTTAGTAGATAGGAAAAGACACAAAACAGTTCAAATATTTGTGTCTTTAACTATAGTAAAGGACTTATAAATGGCAAAAGTAAGAATAAAACTGCAAAGCATTGACATTCAGGCATTGAATAGTCTTTGCTCTACTATAAAAGAGCTCGCCTCAAAGGCAGGAATAATGATTTCGGGGCCAATTCCACTGCCGACAAAACATCTCAAAATCACAACACGCAAATCGCCATGTGGAAGCGGATCAGCCACATTTGACAGGTTCGATATGCGAATCCATAAACGCGTTATTGACCTGCCGTCCGATGATCGTGTTCTTCATGCCATTATGCGCCTTCATATTCCTCGTTCTATCAGCATTAAGATTGAGATGAAAGATTAATTCAAATTTTAGGATACAAACATTTTTAAGATATAGTCAAGGACGTTGATAATTCCCCACTTACGCCTTGAGTAGATAGGGAAAGACTTATGTCTTTCACTATATCTCCAATTAAAGATTATATGAACTTCAAACCAAAAATTATTAAATTAATAACTACATTAATTGTGTCAATAATTATTGGAATTTATACTTTTCAATCTACTTTTATAACAGATCTTCCAACCTCTGCTCTTTTAGCGATTAAACTTCAAAGAGGACTCATAGGAATAGTTATAAGCTCAATTGCCATATATGTAATCTGGAGTTTAATAGAAAAGAAAGGGTAGTTTGTCTACATAGCTTTTTCATTTACCCTATAAATTTATACAAAAAGTGCAAAAATGATATATCCGTATCTAACAAATAGAATCAAGCCCTCTCCAAATCAAAACCAATAGAATAAGCCGATTCAAATTCCCTCTCTAATTCTTTAATCCTCAATCGCGCTAATTCTATTTGGAATCGTTCAGGAGATATTCCATTATTAGATAAAATAACTCCAACATTTCGCCCGCACATAGCCTCTAAACAATCCATCATCCTTTTTGTTGAAACACCAGATTTTATCAAATCTGGCAAGGTTCTATCTTGCAAATAAAACTGTTTAAAAATATTAGTATACTCTAATCTCTATATTCTTCAAAGTTTCACATTCGATTCCCAAAATAGAACAATCTCTGATTTGCTCTCGTGTCAGAAATGCTCTTAATGTTTTGCATTTCTGAGCACCTAGAAAAATATCAGAACAAAAAGAATATTTTTCAGGTCTTAAGGTTCCTCGCTTACGCTGTGGACTTTAATCCATCGGCAAACAGAGACGCCGCAACCAGGA
>CAYITH010000071.1:0-4236 GCA_964366295.1 Candidatus Woesearchaeota archaeon
GAAAAATACCTAATCACCAAATTCTTCTGCCCCCTTTTTGGTGCGTCCCCACAAAATTCCAATTTGGACTTATGCCCCTGCCGGGATTCGAACCCGGGTTTAAGCCTATCTTTCGAATAATCCGACGAAAGGGCTTCGTCCTTGGCCTCTAGACGACGAGGGCTTTTATACCTAAAAAAAACAGCATTTTAAACCTAACTATGGGCACAGATAATCCCTTTTGGATTTATTTCTGTTGCGAGATTAAATTCTGCGATGAACAGACAACAACTACAATCTATGAATCGCTCTTGATGCGGGCATCCTCATCTACAACTGCGGGCTTAAATTCTTCGGCAAACGGAGATGGGCACGGAGGGAATCGAACCCCCGCCTGCTGCTCTGGAGGCAGCCAGACTGCCATTATCCTACGCACCCTGATAAAACAGAACAATCAAGCATTTAAAAACATTTATAAACAATCTACCGATAGTATAAGCATGCCAAAAAAAGAGGACTCTGAAAAAACCGCTGAAGTAAATAGAATTTTGGTTGAGAACTTTGTCAGCCTGCAAAAAGCGATGACTCACCTCGCCGTAAAATTTGATTCACTATCAGAACAAATATCAAAGCTTCTTCAACTATTCGAGATATCTGCAAAAAGCTTTGCTGAAAAAGAAAAGACAGAGAATACAGAAAAAGATAAAGATTTTCTTATGAAAGTAGATACCTTGCTTGAACAAAACAAAACTATCGCTAAAGGATTAACATTGATGGACGAAAGAGTTCGCTCGCGGATTCCGCAAAGCCCCCAGTCTGCCCAAGAACAAATGCCACGCAGACCATTGCCAAGGATTTAAAATGAAGAAATTACTTAAAAATTGGAATAGGCAATTTCAGCCTTTTAAATTTAGGATAGTAAATGTTGAATGGAAAATTTAAAATGATATCTGAAAAAGGCCGAATAAAATTTATGAGGTTATTTACTCAAGAGCTTGTTCTAAACAGCATTAAGCCAAAAGAAAACTATTCCTCTAATCAAGAAGTAATCCGCCAAGTTTATAACTCTAATCGCCAATATATTCAACCGGCTCAGCATCCATCGCTAACACACTCTCCACAGATGCCTCAAAAGACACTCCAATCATCTCAAATGCCTTTATCCCGCCAATTGCCTGTTAACTCCATGCATTCGCCTTCTGTCCAAGCCGGCAATATTCAAATTATCAAAACAGAGAATAATTTGACAAGGCTGAAACAGTTAATATCAAATAAAAATATCCGAACAATAGAATGTTCAGGAGAAGGCAAATTCCTGACTGTAAAAATTGCCAATTCTATAAAACACACCAATATTGCGCTGACAAAAGAAGAAATTAAAGCTATAATAAAAGAATTTTCCGAAAAGACAAGGATACCCGTTATTACAGGCGTTTTTAAAGCAAGAATAGAAGATGTAGTATTTACTGCAATTATCTCAAACATTGTGCCATTAAGATTTGTAATAACCCGTGTTTTTCCGCAGCAAACTCAACAAAGAGTATAATCTCTCAACTGAAAAACTAAAACCCTAAAGCTTCTTCTGGCTTAACTATTTTTATCCCTTGATATTCGCCGATATTTAAAAGATGCTTGTCATAAGAGATTATATAATCGGCAGATGCTTCAACTGCACATTCAATGATTTTATTATCGTCCGTATCGTCTTTTACGATATCAATTTTCACGCTAGGGACTACTAATGTTATAAACTGAAGAACTCTTTCAAATATTTTTCCAATTTCTTGTTCATTGTAATCGAAATCCCTCTTTAGTATTTCTGTATATTCCTCAATTATTTCTTTTGATGAAAAGATTTGTATATTCTCATTGATACACTTAAACAAAAATTTCTGCGCTACGCTGCCTTCCCATAAAGTAGCAGATAATAACACATTTGTGTCAAACACAACCCGAGTTATCATCTTCTTCGTGCCTTTTCTACTAAATTAGGTATATCGGACTCCTTTATACCTCTTGCTTCTGCTCTTTTCCTTCCTTCTTTCGCTATCTTATGCAGTTCGCAGATTAGCTCTTCTTTTGAAGGTGTTGCAACTTTCTTTAATACAATACTATCTCTTCCGTTAACTACTGCAAACATAGTTCCTTCTGAAGCGCATATTTCTGCTCTTATATCCTGGGGGATTACTATCTGCCCTTTAGAAGACATTTTTATTATTTCTACGATCATCTTGTTTTCCTCATATTTCCTACTTTCTTATTGTAAGATATACTTACTTATAAACCTTTCGCTTTTGAACATTCGCTAAAACATTCGCTAAACTCCTTTAGAGGGTTGATAAGGGAAATCCTCCCTTATCCATCAATTAAACAATAACTCTATATCTGTTCTCTTTGCTCCTTTTTTAACGCTTCTTCTTATTATGCTGGTTATCTTTTGAGTTTTTTTATCTGTAATCTCAATATAACTCCCTGCTTCATCGCTTCTTGTTTCTACTTTAATCGCAGGTATTGCTTCAGCAGGTATACTGCAGACTCGCTCTTCCATCTTATCACTTGAACATTTCGCTTTATCATTGCACACTCTTGTTTGCCTGCCTTTTACAAGTTCATTTCTAACAACACCAATAAAAGAATATTCCTTGCTGCAAACACTCCACTCTTCACAAACGAAATCTGGCTGGCAATCACACTGTTTTTTTACCGGAAATTGAGACTGTGTTCCGCACTCGTTCTTATCAACACAACTAAACGGCACCACAAATCCATTTGAACACTTGCCCCACTCACACTGCCAATCTTCACGGCATTCTGAACTTACCGACTTAATATTCCATAAAAGCTCCTTGCTTCTGTATTTAGTTGAAACCACAACGCTAACAATGGAGTCTTTCGCAAATTGCCTTGAAAAAGAAGAATAAACACTTCCAATTCCGAACTCACTTTTTGTCTTTTCTCCGTCAATCTTCCACTCCACACCAATCGTTGTGGGCTCAGCCAATAAAGAATCATCTCTAACATTTATGCTGAAACTTATAGAATTCTCTTTTTTAACATCTACTCCAGCAGTAGTTGGCGACTTCTCAATAAAAAAATCATTTATTTGGCAAGAAAATTCCACTGCCGGCTTATTCACGCTTGTTCCGCAATTATTGGCTTCTGCGCATTGGCGAGTTTGCCTTCCGCTGCTGCAATCACTCCACGCAGAACAGCTCCAACTCTCCTCGCATTGAACAACACCATGACTCTCGGGCTTGCTGCTTCCAGCACTGCCACCCCCACCGCCGCTAGAAGCAGGCGTTTCAGAAGGCGAGGAAGCCGGAACATTTACAGCAAAATTAACACTGGTCGTTAAATTTGCATTTCCAACAGTATCAAAACAATATGCTCTAAAGGTATATCCTGCATTTGCCAAAGAAGAATTTGTCGCATTGAAATTCCGATTTGCATTGTTTTGCATTGTCAAATTGACAGCGCCACCATTAAGGGTATAGTTGCAAGTTCCATTCTCATTTATTGTTACATTAAAGCTCTGATTCGCCGCAGTGTAAGTCGTATTTGAAGGCGCATTTATAGTAACAAGCGGTAATGCTGTATCTAATAAGATTGTTCTTGTCTCAGTTGTATTTCTGTTGTTAGAAGTATCCACGACACTTACATTATAAGTATAAACTCCATCCACAAGGTTTGTAACATTAAGTGTTCTCTGCGATGTCGCAAAAGTTGTTGTATTCACATTTGTAGAAGAATTATATAACCTAAAGGTTATGTTTGCCTCATTTGCCTCTGTAACTGATACATTCATAAATACCCAATTGACAGAAACATTGGAAGAATTTGCCTGTGTTAAAGTTCCAAATGATATAAGTGGAAATGTAGTATCTCCTGCTCCGCTTCCATTTATGCTGTAATTACCGGCAGAACTTATGTTGAATAAAACAGTATCTGCAGTAAGCGCTGTAAAATTGTAACACCGAGGCGAAGTTGTGCTGTTGCACTCTATATTATTCCTTATTATTACTGGCGCTGTAAAACCCCTGTTGCCTATTCCATAAAGAGTTATGTTCGCGCTTCTGTTCAACCCGCTTCCTGCGATAGTTTCGTTGATATAAACGGAATTATTTGAAAAGAATATGTCTGCGCTTAAGTTATTTCCGCTTCCATTTAACCCACGCAAAAACCTCGCCTCGCCATAACTGCTATTCTTGACAATTATTATGCTATCAAGAAAGGTGTAGTTTCGGATGAGTTGATCGG
>CAYITH010000072.1:0-4177 GCA_964366295.1 Candidatus Woesearchaeota archaeon
GGTCGCAATTCATCCGCACCCTAAAGGGATGCGGATTTCTTGCGAAGCTTTAAATCTTGTCAAAATAGCTTTTTTTGTTTTTCATCGGCAATTGACTCGAAACTCTTTCCTGCAGTCTCCAAAATTTGATTAGCAATCGGCTTGATTTGCTTTTCAATATAATGCTTGTAATCAATTTTATGTTTTAGTTTTTGTATTGGCTCTGGCCCAGCGGTTGTAATGTAATATTTTATAATGTTGCCTTCGAGCTTGTCAAGCTGTCTTGCGGCTTTTACATGCGGAGGAGTGATTTTAGTGTATTCATTCAGCGCTTTTCTTATGCTTTTTGCATACACCAGCTTTTCGTCGACTTCTCCTTTTTCAATTCTTTTGATAAATTTTTTAATGAATTCTTCAGAATCTTCTTCATTAAACACTTTAAGAAGAAGCTCTTTTTGGAATTCTTTTGCTGCTTCTGTCCAATCTCCCCTAATAGCCTCGAGCCCTGTTATCTCCAGTTTTTTCTCCCCATCTTTTAATACAAGCCCTGCATATCTTTTCTTTGCAGCAACCTCTGTCTTTCTCATCTTTGGGAAAAGCAAAGAGATAAATTGCTTGTCAAATTGCAGTTCAAGAAAAGACTGGCGAGAGTAATTTTCTTTAATATAATCCTTATAAAATCTATTTACTTTTTCCTGAATCTCATTTCCTAAAATCTCTGCCTTCTCATTTTCCAATCCAGTTTCAATAAAAATAGAATCAGTATCTGAATAAATAACCTTAAATCCAAACTCTTCAATTTTTTCAGCAGTCAGCTTTATTATGGCCTGTCCGAAGTGAGTGATTGCATTGGCCATATCAAAATTATAAAATCTGCAGTTCGGACTTGCCAAAACACCGAAAAAAGAGTTCATTATTATTTTTATGGCATAGCTTGCCAGTTCTCTCTTGCCTTTTTTAGCTTCTTCCCTCGCCTCATGGAATTTTTCTATTATTTTTGGAAGAATACCTTCCTTATTTTTAAAGAGGGCGCCATTCGGCGCTACAACACAGTCCATTTCTTTTTTTTCAAGAAGAGATGCAGGATCAATGTTAAATGTGCGTATTATGCTTGGATAAAGCGATTTAAAGTCAAGTACGAGGACATTTTTATAAATACCTGTCGTAGGAGCAAGAACATAACCTCCGGTTATTCTTTCTTCTTTCAGGCCATAGCGAGTTGTTGGACAAACAAGCCCTGCTCTCCTCGCCTCTCTTATATACAAAGAGTCGAAGGCAGCTATAGATGCAGTCAGCCTGTCAAGCAAGAGACCTGTGAGCATGGCTCTTTCAACAGCCAAATTAAGCATATCTGTTTTTTCTATTATGTTATAGGCAAGTTTGCAGTCTTGCAGGTTGTAATCTGCGACTTTTTGAGGCTCAGTTTTATACATCATTTCAATCTCGCTGTGCCTGTTTTTTCCTTTTATCAATTTTTCATCTCTGAGCAATTCTCTCGAAACATCCTCCAGAGTATAGGAATCAAAATTAGCTTTTTTTATGCTTGGCGCCTCTTTTATAAATGGATCACGCACTAAAGATAAACCATCAATTACCTGCCTTCCTTTAATTGCAGCGGAAGATTTTTTTAGAAAGTTTTCTTCAATCCTCAGTCTTATCTCGCTGTTATCTCGGCCTATATCCAGCTTTATGCTATTTTTTTCAAAACAAGATTTTAAGTAAACGAAATCAAAATCTATTACATTCCATCCCGTTATTATGTCTGAGTCCAATTTTATCATTTCTTTTTTCCATTTCTCAAGGCAGTCCGCCTCATTTTTGCATTTTATTGTATCCTTTAGTTCTTTGTCAGTCACCATAAAGTTCTTTTTGTACTCTTCAGTATATACTCCAATGCAATAAAGCTCGCCACTTGAGCCTGTCTCTATATCTATCGAGGCAACTTTCAGCTTCGGTTTAAATCTGACAGCCCTTATTTCAGGATTTCTATATACTCTATCAACTCTTTCACTCGTTTCATAATCTCCCCCTATTTCTATTCCGCCAAGAATCTCGTTATCAATAGCAAATCGAGCATATGGCTTTATATCAGATTCATAGGTATCAATCCTGCTACTATGAATGCTATGCACAATCTTATTGAAATCTGTTTGATTTTTTGCGGTTATCTTGAGCACTTTCTCGCCTTTGAAATTTACCAGATTCGTCTTTTCTATAACTTCTCCTTTAATAAGCTCCTTAATATTTTTGGAATCTCTTTCTTTAATAAAAAAATAGGGAATAAAATCCAAAATAGCCGCAAAAGACTGCCTATTTTCAAGCCTGCCAAAAAGCACCAGCTCGGTTTTTTCATCGATAGTTTTCCAGCCAGCATCTACTATAAATCCTTTCATGAAAGACGGAAGAATAGGAGATATTTAAACTTGACTTAAAATACCTGCCCAAATCTTTTTCCCTCTCTTTGGCATAGTTCTAGAGAGGCTTTCCAGTATTTTCCAGAATCCTCTAGCTGAATTGGAGAAATAAAAAACCAGCCGTGTCTGTTGAATCTTATGGCAATTTTCGGCTCAAGACCGAATATTTCACTGAATATTAAAAAATCTTCTATCTGCTGTTTTGTGATATATTTTATCTTATCTTTAGTTGCCTTGCACTCTATGGCAAACTTTTTTCCAATTTTTCCAGCTATTAAGTCGCACGAAGTATTATCCAGCATTCCCGAGCCAGCCACACGAACAGCGCGGTATAATTGGTCTATGAACATCTCATACAATTCACGTTCAGCATTCGCCCCTTTTTCTTTGTTGCCCATTTTTAATAAAAGTATGGTATTTGTTTCTTTTAAACCTTTATCAAAAATAAAAAAAAGAAAAATGGGGGCTTACCCCCCTAATAATTTAATTGACTTATCTACCAAATATTCTCTTTAAGAATCTTATCCAGGCGCTATTGGATTCTTCAGTATTTAACTGGACATCTTCTTGTTTCTCTTGTCTTTCTTTCTGGAATTGCTCAAATGCCTTTTGTTTTTCTTCAGCTGTGAGCTTTTCTTTTGACTTTGATGTTTCAACTTCTTCTACGCTTGTTGCAGGTTTATTATTTGATGTTAAACCTCCTTTAAGGTATAATGAAGTTGTAGCTATTGAAACTTCATAACTTCCTGCAAGTTTTGGATTATTTAAAGCAGAAACTAATCCGTTAAGATTAAGCATTCCACTCCAAATATTCATACTAGAATATTTTTTTGCCGTTAGACTTAAGCTTCCGACAGACTCTTTTATCTTTCCATTATATAGCTGAAAAGATACTTCGTTGTCAGTTGCTTTAATGAGCTGCATTTCAAGATGCTCGGCATTTTTGCCACTGCCTATTGTTATCTTTCCTTTCCCTTCAGTTATCTCTTTTGTCACAAGAGCCTTTAAGGCTTTTTGATAGCCCTCAATATCTCCCTTATATTTCTCCTTCAATGCTTTTATGTCCTCAGAAGATATAACAGATATGCTTTTTATTATCCAAAAGGTGTTTAAGAGATAACCAGAATTTCCAGATGTTGCCCATCCATTACCAGTTGTTATCCTAGGCAAGCCTATTATCTTTCTTGCAGTATCTTTCTCTAAAAGTTCATCACTTGCTATTTTGACAACACTTGCAGAGTCAATTGCAGGAATCTCTTCCGCAAGGTTGGAAACTTCTATTTCTTGAGCTTCTGCTCCCATTAGAGCAATGACAAACATGCTAACTAGCAATAGACTTATTGCCATTATGTTTAGTTCTTTCATTTTTTTATACCTCCTTTCACAGATTCTCGGTTTATTTTTTTCATCATTCTTTCAAAATAATCGAGTATATAACTTCTGCTTGGAACAATAAGTGGAACAAAGAATGGAACAATATGGAACATATAGATAATTGTGATAATTAGAATATTAAATTCGCAACTATAGCAAAGGACGTTGATAATTGACCACGGATACGCCTTGCTACTAAGAAAATCCAATGAACGTTTTGGATTTTCGAGGCTTCAAATTCTTTTGAATTTGACAGGATAGAAGAGGACAATAAAGATGGTAAAATATTATTGTCCTTGACTATAGATAGAATTAATTTGTTTGTCGCAACTCAACAAATTTATTTTTGCCATCTCCACTCTTTATTATAAGCTTTTTTCTTTCCAGTTCTTGTATATGTCTTGAAAAAG
>CAYITH010000073.1:0-3950 GCA_964366295.1 Candidatus Woesearchaeota archaeon
TATTTTATTTTAGAAACTTTATGTGCAGTTTTGCAAAGGTCATCTTCTTCCATACGAAAGCGAAAGATTTAGCGATTTATCTTTCTTTCGCTTTATCCCCGCAGCAAGCTGCGGGGTATTTTTAGAAATAAAAAAGAAAGGGTTATATTCATTTCACATAATGTTCCATACAACACAAAACTTGATTTAATCACCTCGAAAGAGGCAGATGCTAAAGTAAGAGGAAAACACTATGGCTCAAAGCTTGTCCAGAGAATAATAAAAAAATACCAGCCAGTCCTGCATATTGGCGGACATATACATGAATCAAAAGGAAAAGATAAACTTGGCAAAACACTATGCATAAATCCAGGCGCAGTCCATGAAGGGCATGGGGCTGTAATAAATATAAACAGTAAAGACCTCAAGATTAGACTCCTCTAACTCACCAGCATAGTTTTATAAAATCTTCTTTTCACATATGAATATGCTATCAGAACAAGAAAAACAGCAAGTTCGCGAAAAGGCATGGCAGATAATGAAAGAATTCTCAAAAGAATTGGAAAAGGTCGAACACGAAAAAATCCCGCATGCTTTAACTTCAGAAACAGGAACAAGGCCAGAAAGTGATAGTGTAAAATGCGACAACGAGTTTCGCGAGTTGATGTTCAAAAACGCGCCAAAAAAAAATCATTCCAGTATAATCGCTGAAAAAGGAGAATGGGCATGATACCTGCTATTAAGATAAAAGATTATAGACAAAAGGACAAAAAAACAATAATAAATATATTCATAACAGAGTACTCTAAATACCCCTATAATGAAAAGTGGACTAAAGAAAATGCTGTCAAACTAATTAATAAATACACTAAATTTAGCAGAATATTGATAGCAAAAATAAATAACAAAATTGTAGGATTTATTATCTTTGAAGTTTTTCAAGAAGACAAAGGAGAAGTAGGGTTTATAAGTGAGATAGTCGTCTCAAAAAGATTTCAATGTTTAGGAATTGGAAAAAAATTAATGAATGCCACAGAAAAATATCTTATTAAAAAAAATATAAAAAAAATAAAGTTAATAGCTAATAAAAAAGCAAAGGCTATAGGGTTTTATAAAAAAATTAACTATATAAAAACAGACTGGGTAGTATATGAAAAAGAGATTAAATAATCACAATTAACATGACAACAGAACAAAAAATCAACATCTTGCTTGAAAAAATAAAAACTCAAGACAAAAAAATAAACTCTTTCCTGTGGCTAAACGAAAATGCTGTCGCCGAAGCTAGAGAGATAGACAATAAAAAAGCAAGGGGCAGGCTGGCAGGAAAATTTATCGCAGTAAAATCAAATATCTGCGTAAAAGGCGCGCCAGCAAGCTGCGCTTCAGAAACACTGAAAGACTTCATCGCTCCTTACAACGCCTCGGTCATAGAAAAAATAAAGGCAGAAGACGGCATAATTATTGGCATGGCAAATATGGACGAGTTTGCCTGCGGTTCAAGCGGCGAAACAAGCACCTTCGGCCCAACACAAAATCCTTCTGCTATGGGCTTAATTCCTGGCGGTACCTCTTCTGGTTCAGCAGCAGCAGTATCTGCTGGATTTTGCGACATGGCGCTCGGAAGCGACACAGGCGGAAGCATACGCAATCCCTCCTCGCATTGCGGAATTGTAGGCATAAAGCCCAGTTATGGATTAGTTTCTCGCTATGGTTTAATTGATGCCGGCATGTCTCTTGACCAAATAGGCCCTCTTGCCAAAAATGTTTCAGATACCGCACTTCTTCTTGACATAATAAAAGGCAAAGACGAAAAAGACACCGCTACCTTCCACTCAAGCAAAATAGAGCTTAAAAGCCTCAAAAATATTAAAATAGGCATTATCAAAATAAAGAATGTTGACAAAAAAATCCAAGACTTAATTGACAAGAAAACTATTGAACTCGCAAAAAAACACGTCTGGAAGCTTTCCGAAATAACAATTAAGCACATTGACTTAGCAATACAAACTTACTACCCTCTGGTTTATGTCGAGTTTTTTTCAGCCACAAGAAAATTTGATGGCAGGCGTTTTGGCAAAAAAATAGAAGATGCCTGCGGAAAAGAAGTTCTGATGAGAATTCTCGGTGGAAGTGAGATAGCAAAAGCCGAGCACGCAAACACTTTTTACCGCAGGGCGCTAAAATCCCGCCAAATAATTACAAACGAATTTGAAAAAGCTTTTCACGAAGTAGACGCCATAATCACGCCAACAGTTCCAAAACTTCCCCACAAAATAGGCGATAAAATATCCATAGAAGAAATGTATGCCTACGACGCTCTGACAATCCCAGCTAATCTTGCAGGTTGCTGCGCCATCTCTCTGCCAGCAGGCAAAATCAACAATATCCCTGTCGGCCTGCAAATAATGTGCGCCAAGAATCAGGAATCAAAAATGCTGAGCATTGCGAAAGAGTTTGAAGAAGACAACAAAGTTTAAACATTATCCATATTGGATAGATAATTCTGAAAAAAATTATCTATAGATATTAAAATAACACTCACATTTATAAAACTCATTTTTCTTTCGGCAATATGAAAATAGGCGACATCGACCTTGCGTGGCATGGGCACGACAGCTTCTGCATTCGTGCCATGGAAAAGCTTATTTATATTGACCCTTACAAACTGCCAAATAACGCAGAAAAAGCAGACTTAATTCTCATCACGCATACTCACTACGACCACTGTTCTATTCCAGACATAGAAAAAATCGCAAAAGACAACACAATAATTGTTATTCCCCCTGATGGCCAAAGCGCCATAACAAAACTAAAAAAGAAAGTTGAAATACAAATAATAGAAGCAAACGACGGCAGAGAGATTTTAGGCATGCGCATAGCAACAATTCCTGCATATAATATAAAAAAGCCGTTTCACCCAAAAGAAGAAGGTTGGCTCGGCTACCTCATAAAAATACAAAACACCCTCATCTATCATGCAGGCGATAGCGATTTAACACCTGAAATGAAACAGCTCTCAAAATATCGCGCTGTTTGCAGAGATTTTATCGCTCTCCTGCCTATCGGCGGCACTTACACAATGAACGCAGGCGAAGCATTCGAAGCTGTATTCAATATAAAGCCCACTCTCGCCATACCCATGCACTATGGCACAATTGTCGGCACCATTCAAGACGCCCAGCAATTCAAACAATTATGCGAAAAACAGGGGATAAGGGCAGTTATATTGGAGAGGAATATTAAGGTGATTAGTGCAAATCCGCACTAAACTGCCTCCCTTATACATATATTCACTAACCGCTTATAAACACTTTCGTTTCTATGATTAAAACGAAATTCCATCTCTTTTACATAGAACGGATAATTTTGTTTATCAATTCCATGATACTTGTGAAACCTTTCTTTAGCAAAGCTCCAAAAGCCTTCTATACCACTAATATGGTTGTGATTCTTATCAACCAATTCTTTATCATGGTCAATAATATTATGCTTTCCATACTGCTCTAAACTTGCATAACTTTTCCATCCATCTGTGTAAAACACAGAGCCCTTAAGCGTTTTATTTTCTATTTCTTTCATCAATGTTTTTGCTGATACACTCTCAACAATTTTTGTGTAAATCTGGCCTTTTCTCTCGAGGATTCCAAATACTATTGCCTTGTTATTTGCGCCTCTTCCTCTCGTTCCTTTTCTTTTCCCACCAAAATAAGATTCGTCAATCTCTATCTCACCATTAAGCTTATTGGCTTCCTTACTGCAGTGTTCTGCAATAAGTTTCCTGAATTGCATAAACCTTGATTGAATGGTTTTATAGTTCAACCTTAACTCTTTAGACGATTTTCTAGCAGATATCTCAAGATAGAAATAGTACAAGACTAACAAGTCTTTTTTTAACTTTAGCAAGCTATATCTTTTATTGCAGTGTTTACACTTGACTCGCTTATCAGCGAGTCTATAAAGCCCATATT
>CAYITH010000074.1:0-3869 GCA_964366295.1 Candidatus Woesearchaeota archaeon
TTATCAATTACTGACAGAACTGCCTGAAACTGAAACGCCAATTGGATATTCTTCTATTGAAAACTTCGAACTGAACACTTCCCTGTATCCAGACTCAAGAATTGTTTTGGGAAGTCTATACTAATTATTTTTTAATTTTCTCTTTGCCCTCATAAAACTTACCCTTATTGTACTATCCGCTGTCCCTAAAACTTTACTGATTTCTTTAAAGGAAAGCCCTTCAATCAAATGGTAATAAAAAATTTCTTTCTGTCTCTGAGACAAAAATTGAATAGTGGAAGTATCTCCTTTGGGTATCAATGGTTCAAAGAGCATTGGCTTCTTATATTTATCTCGAAGATAAAGATAAAATGTATGGCGGGCAATTCCATACAACCAAGGTATAAGCGACACTATCCTATGTAATGAAGAAATAGACTTAAATGCTCCAATAAATGTTTCTTGAGTAAGCTCTTCGATTTCAGATAAAGGTATGCCTTTATAAGAAAAATAATTCGCAATATTATCTCTATTTTCATTATAAAATCTATCCCAAGCTAAATCCTCTCCGGATTGAAGCAAGGAAACCCTAGATAAATCATCCATTATAGTAAAGAGAATTAGTTATTTATAAAAATTGTTATTATAGTCAATGAGGTATAGCTCATAAACATATATCCTGTAGCCAAAGATATCCATCTCAATATCTTTAAATATCATCTTTTCTAATTCATTAAATGCCGTATCTTAAGAAATTGGTGATGAAAGGGTTCAAGTCATTTGCCCCAGAAACAGAAATACCATTTACAAACGGAATGAATGTTTTTGTAGGTCCGAATGGAAGCGGAAAATCGAATGTCACCGACGCTATTTGTTTTGTTCTTGGAAGGCTTAGCTCAAAATCAATCCGCGCAGAGAAAACAGCTAATCTTATTTTTGCCGGAACAAAGTTTAGAAAACCAGAACATGAAGCGTCAGTTTCTATTGTTTTTGACAACTCAGACAAAATCCTGCCTATAGATGCTTTAGAAGTCGAGATTCAAAGAATAGTCAGAAGAAACGGGCAGGGAATATACAAGATTAACAGCGAGGTTAAAACTCGCCAGGAGATTTTAGAGCTTCTTGCACAGGCAGGAATTGACCCTCATGGTTTTAATATTGTCCTCCAAGGAAATATAACAGATTTTGTCAAGATGAGCGCAGAAGAAAGGCGCCAAGTAATTGAAGAAGTGGCGGGTATTTCAGTTTATGAAACTCGAAAAGAAAAATCTCTTCATGAAATGGAAAAAACAGAGATGAAGCTTAAAGAGATAAATGCTATTTTGCGGGAGCGCTCAATTTATCTGAAAAATCTCGAAGAAGAACGCCAGCAGGCTCTTCGCTTCAAGAAATTGGAAGAAACAGTAAAAAGGTGCAAAGCAACTATTTTGGCAAAGATGCTTGAAGAGAAAAAGAAAGAAATATCTTCTTTCAATGAGAAGATAGGGCATTTTCAGGAAAAGAAGCAAAAACAAAAAAGTGAAGCATTGGCAATAGAATCTGAGATTGCTTCTCTTTCTCAATCGTCTCAGTCAATACAATCCCATATTATAAAATCCTCAGGAACTCATCAAGAGCAGATAAGAGAAGAAATTACACAGCTTAGGGCAGAACTAAGCGGACTTACTGTCAAGAGAGAGAATTACAAGCTTCGGCTTATAGAAATTGGTAAAAGAAAAGACAATGCAATAAAAGAAGCATCGGAAATAGAAAAAGAAATCTCTGAACTGCGAAAAAAGTCGCCCATAATTTCGCAAAAGCAGGATATGCTTAAGAAAAAAAGAGAACAGCTGTCCAAGTTAGAGGATGAAAGAAAGCAGTTTTATGCCATTCGCACAAGCACTTCTTCTGTAAAAGATAAATTGCTTGACAGAAAAAAACAGCTGCAAAAGGTAAAGCAGGAATCTGATTTTGCTCTTCAGGAAATAGAAAAAGACTCTTTCAAAGTTTCCAGCGAAAATCCCTCAGCATGCCAGAGTGAAATCGCTTCATTGGAAGAAAAGAAAAAATTAATGCAGGCTGAAATTTCAGATACAGAGGCATTGCAGTCTCAAAAAAAGACTTCAATCTCGGTATTGGCTTCAAAAATAGAAGAACATGAAAAGATTAAAAAAGAGGTGTCCAGCCTAGATACCTGTCCGCTGTGCAAAACAAAAATAACTTCTGAGCATGTGGACCATGTAGCCTCTCAGGCAGAAAAATCAATTTCAGAGATTAAATCGCAGATTATTTCAATTGATTCAGATATAGCCCATTTATCTTCTAAGATCTCCGCTTCAAAACGCAGTTTTTCTGATGCGGATGCTATGTTTATTTCTAAAAAAATAGAGCTTGTCAGGCTTCAGGCTATCGAAAGCAGAAAACTTCAGCTTAAGCGCCTGATGCACGATGAAGAAGTATTGCAAAAAGAGATAATCGAGCTGGAGAAAAAGCTTGTGAATTTAGAGCAGTCTCTAGCAGATGGCCAGGAGATAGGGGGCAAGTATGAACAAACAGTTCTTGAACTTCAGGAAATATCATCTCGCACAGAAGAAAATATAGACACTACCATCACATTTAAAGAAAGAGACTTAGAAGCAACAAAACAAATCATTCGCCAAGCAACTGAAGACCTTGAAGAGCTGGCATCGGATATATCTTCATTGGAAGAGCAAATCTCACTCGATGAAAGTTCGCTGGCGAAAAAAGAGGAAGAGGAAGAAATTTTGCTGTCTCGCTTTCAAAAGCTTTTGGATGAAAAAAATTCTATTCAGAAAAAAATTCAGGAAAAGAACTCGAAGCTGATGCAGAGACAGCACGAAATTGGAGAAACAGAACGATTAATGAATGATTTGAAAGTTGAAAAAGCCAGATTTGATGCAGAGAAGGAAAATCTTGAACTGGACTTTGCATCCTATTCTGAAGTTGAGCTTCTCGAAGGCAGTCTAAACTCGCTTAAAGAGCGCCTCGACAAGTCACAACAAGCGTTCCAGTCTATTGGTTCTGTAAACCTTCGCGCCTTGGAGGTTTATGAAACAATACTGGCAGAGTATGAGTCTGTACGAGAAAAATCAGAAAAAATAAGCCTTGAAAAAACAGAAATACTAAAGATTATAGAAGAAATAGACGCAAAGAAAAGAAAAGCTTATATTCACACTCTTAAAGACATAAACGAGCTGTTTAAACGCAATTTCTCCCAGCTCTCAACAAAAGGGGAAGTCTTTCTCACAATTGAAGATGAAGAAAACCCATTTGATGCTGGCTTAGGAATAACAGTCAAGCTTGGCAAGGGCAAATACTTTGATGTAACCTCTCTTTCAGGCGGAGAGCAAACACTTGTCGCCATATCATTGATTTTTGCCATACAAGAATACAAGCCGTATCCCTTTTATATCTTTGATGAGGTTGATGCTGCTCTGGATAAGAGAAATTCGGAAAGATTAGCATCTCTTATAAAGCGCCATATGACCTCGGGCCAGTATATTATAGTCACCCATAACGACGCCCTTATTACCGAAGCCCCTCTCTTATACGGCGTAACAATGCAGGATGGCCTATCTAAGGTGATAAGCTTGAAGGTTTGAATTATCGCCCATCTTATAGGGCATTCCAGTCCGCAAAATCTTGATTATTTATTTGTTCCTTTGCCTTGCTATAAGAAATCATAAAACCTTTATTGCTAAGGCAATTTATTCTATAATCGAATCAAATTCCTCTTTCACCTTAATTAAATCAATAGGTGCTTGTTTTTGAATAGTTATTGCTTCCATTTCTATTTTAGAGATATAAGGTTTATTTCAAAATTTGGGTTTAATACCCCCAAAACGATTTGCTCTTGCAAATTAGAAGATATTTTACTCAAGAGCAAATCG
>CAYITH010000075.1:0-3858 GCA_964366295.1 Candidatus Woesearchaeota archaeon
CTCGCTAACGCTGTGGACATCAATCCGGCGATAAACAGACAACAACTACAATCTCCGATTTGCTCTCGTCTTTAGGTTCCTCATTTCATTGCGGACCTAAATCCATCGGCAAACGGAGATAGCCCCACTCGGTTCGAATGAGAGGAACGAAGTTCCTCCTCACACCACCTCCTATCGATATAAGTATTCACTGCTCAGCGTATCACATTCGAATCCGAAAGAAGATAGCCCCACTCGGATTCGAACCGAGGTTTCGAGGTCCAAAGCCTCGCGTGCTTGACCGCTGCACTATGGAGCTGTATGACAAGTTACTCCGAAGCGAGAAGCTGCACAGCAAGCACAAAGTGCGCAAGCGAGCAAGCCCACAGCAAGAGAGTAAACTTGTAGTATCTTATAGTTTATATACTAACGATTATTTCACCAATCTTCTGTTTAAAAAACTTGCTTCTCCATAATTTTATCGACAGATATTTTATCCTCGACAATTCAATCAGAGGATTGATAATGGATTTCATCCCTTATCCCAACATTTAAAAACCATCTCTTCCAAATTTAAGAGGAGAATTCAAAAAATATGGAAAAACCGATTTGGGTAAAACACACGCCTCAACAGGTAACTGAAATAATTATTCAGCTTGCTAAAGAAAACACCCCTACAGAAAAGATAGGGCTTATACTTAGAGACACTTATGGAATACCGAAAGCAAAACTTTTAGGCCTTAAAATAAGCAAGGTAATTAACCAAGAGCTTGGAAAAAAAACTGACTCTTCCTTGACAAATATGTCAAAAAATGTAGAACAGTTAAAAAAACATCTTTCTGCCAATAAGCAGGACAAGAAAGCAAAACAAACACTTATTAAAAAAACGGGCTTATTAATAAAACTAAAGAAGCATTATGCCAAAGAGAAGGTTTAACTTCAAGAATATATAAAAAATCGCAGGCCTTGACTAATAAAAAAATCCGGTTTGGATTTTCTACGCTTCAAACTCTTTGAGTTTGACACCCAAAAACACGCCCTGCTCTTTAGCGCAGGGTTTTTGACAGATAGAGAAAGACTTGCATCTTTCACTATAGAATAAAAAGAGGAGAAAATGATTGAAAAAATTAAAAATACAGCCGCCAGTTTTTTAAAACAAATTGAAAACTCCGGCGTGCAAATTGTAAGCCATTTTGACACAGATGGCATAACCTCTGCCAGCATTATAACAAAGGCGCTGAAAAAAAAAGATGTTCGCTTCAATTTAAGAATACTGAAGCAACTTGAAAAAAGCTCACTCTTAGAACTGAAAAAAATGCCGACACTTTTTCTTGACCTCGGTTCAGGCAGTTTAAAAGAAATCTCTTCTCACCTGCCATATTCGCTGATTCTTGACCATCATGAAATTCCAAGCGAGATTCCTGAAAACATCTCTCTGATAAATCCGCATCTATCCAGCAACGAACCTATTAGCAGCGCAGGAATTTCTTATTTATTCGCAAAAGAAATTGTGGGAAAAGACAAAGAGCTTGCAACTTTGGCTGTTATTGGCATGATAGGAGATATGCTTGACCAGGAGGTATCTCGCCTGAACAAGCAGATATTAGACGATTCAGAAGCGACAATAAAGCGCGGCCTGCTTCTTTATCCTTCTACACGCCCAGTAAACAAAGCGCTTGAATACAGTTCAAATATATTTATACCAAATGTTACAGGAAACAGCGAAGGAGCTTTGGAGCTTGTTAGAAATCTCGACATTGGCAGAAACGGAAAAGGATACAAAAGTTTAATGGAATTGGACGAAGAAGAACACTCCCGCCTGCTCACAGAAATAATGCTAAGAATTGGAAACAAGCAAACAGAAAAAAAGATAATTGGAAATATCTATCTTTTAAAATTTTTAGATAAACTCGAAGACGGAAGAGACATAAGCTCAATGATAAACGCCTGCAGTCGCATGGATAGATATGACCTCTCGCTCTGCCTCTGCCTCGGAAGCCAAAAAATAAAAGAATCTGCAGAAACCCTATACGCCTCATATAAACAGCATATTGTTTCAGCATTAAACTATGTGGCAAAATGTGAAAAACTGCAGGCCCCCGGATATGTAGTTATAAACGCAAAAAGCGAGATAAAAGATACAATTATTGGCACAATAGCAAGCATACTCTCTTCATCGCCTTTATATGAAGAGGGCACCATTATCGCCGCAATGGCTTACTCTTTAAACGAAAATATTAAAGTCTCGCTCCGTGTCGCTGGCCGAGCAGGCAGAAATGTCCGTGAAGCTCTCAGCGCAGTAATAGAAAAAGTCGGCGGAGAAGTCGGCGGACACCCCCTTGCAGCCGGAGGTATTATAAAAAAACAGCAAGAAAGCCAATTTATTGAGCTCCTTCAAAAAACTCTCGAAATTGAAACTATAAAAATTTGAAGCGCAATCTTTAAATAAGCATTATCTTCTATTATTTTATGTCAAAAAGCAAATTTGTAAAAGTTCGCTGCAACAAATGCAAGCACGAGCAGGTTATATTCGGCAAAGCCACAACCGTAGTTAACTGCCTTGGGTGTGGCAATAACCTCTCAGAACCCTCTGGCGGAAAATCAAGAATAAAGGCGCTCGTCATAGAGCTTCTGGGATAGTTTATGGGCTTAAAAGAAGAGGAAGTGGTTTTATGCACTGTAGACCGAATAGTAGGCACCTCTGTTTTTGTGAAAATAGAAAACAACACCAACGAAGGGGTTATAATTCTTTCTGAAATAGCTCCCGGAAGAATCCGCAATTTAAGAGAATATGTCGTTCCAAACAAAAAAATAGTCTGCAAAATTATAAGAATAGAAAATAACCGCATTGACCTCTCTCTCCGCAGAGTGTCAGAAAAAGAGAGAAAAGAGGTAATGGACAGGCATGATTCAGAAAAAAATTCAATAAATATATTAAAATCAGTATTAAAAGAAAAAGCAGAGGAAACAATAAGGAAAATAAAAAGCAAAGAAGCATCTATCTACGCATTTCTTCAGAGATGCAAGGACAATCCTGCATTGCTGGAAGAATTGACAGGCAAAACAGACGCAGAAAAAATTTGCAGTATCTTGCTCGAAAAAAAAGAAAAAGATATTGAGGTAAGAAAAGAGATAGACCTGACAAGCAGGAGCCCATCGGGCATTGAAATTATAAAATATGTTCTGGCGCCTTGCGTTGAAAATTGCAGTATAACTTATATTGCTGCTGGAAAATTCCTGTTAAAAATAAAATCAAAGGACTACAAGCTCGCCAACTCTGCCCTCACTGCTACTCTGGCAGAAATTGAAAAAAGAGCTAAAGAAAAACATGCTATTCTTGCGATAAAGGAAAAATGATTTCTATCATACTAAAGGGCATTGAAAACTGGGCTGATTATGATAATTCTTCAGATTTATCGTCAATACTTTATGCTTCCATAAACCCCCAAAATTATCATTAAAATTATATAGTGGTAACAAAATAGAAAGGTTTAAATACCCTCTCTTAGATATAAAAATATGAGAATTTTAGTTGGCTTTAAAACAAAAGTAGAAGAAGACTTTTCAGGATTAGAATTCTCCCTCATAAACGAAAATAAAGGAGATTTCACAGGAGTAGCTAATGCTGTTGGTGTAAACAATGTAAATGGCAATGCGAATGGAGTGTATAATGCTGTTGTTGGAAATGGTGTAGGTGGCAATGCAAACGGAGTGTATAGTGCTGTTATTGTAAATGATGTAAGAGACAATGCAAACGGAGTGTATAGTGCTGTTGGTGTAAATGGTGTAAGAGGCAATGCAAACGGAGTGTATAGTGCTGTTGGTTTAAATGCTGTAGAAGGCAATGCAAACGGAGTGTATAGTGCTGGTGGTGTAAAT
>CAYITH010000076.1:0-3820 GCA_964366295.1 Candidatus Woesearchaeota archaeon
AAAATTTAACGAGGCAAAAACTTTCAGTTTTTAATAGTTTTTTCATCTTAAATTTTTTGTTTGTTTAGTTAAAAATTTAACGAGGCAAAAACTTTCAGTTTTTAATAGTTTTTTCATCTTTTATATTTGTTCTCCGCATTTTTCTGTTATGAATATGCCGTCCTGAAAAGTTCTTCTGTCTCTGTTTCTGATTTTTGTGGCAATCTCAATATTTGCTGCAGTCTGTCCCGCCGCTTCCTTGTTAGAACTGCTTATTGTAATTATTTCTTTAGCAACTTCCACAACAACATTAGCCAGTATTTTCGCAGTTCTTTCGTTTTTCTCTCCAAGAAAGTTTTTTATCACAAGCACATTCTTGTTCTTGTCAACGCTTACAGTAATTGGAAAATGCACTGCGCATATCTGCAGTTTGTACTCATACGGCTTTATCAGTCCATTGAACATATTTTTTATATGCGCTGAAATAGTTTTCACAACTCTCTTGTCTTTCTTGGTATTTTTTATGCCGTTCAGGTTTATTTTATTGCCCTTTGCTTCTGCCAAGATGCCCCTGTATTTAAGAGTCAAATTGTTTTTTTCTTTTTTAGCAGTAATTTCATTATCGCTGATTGTGACATTTATGCCCTCAGGAACTTCTATTACTTCTTCAACTTTATTTGCCATTTTAGTAAAAGTAAGCAATCAAGCTTCCTCCCAAATTTTTTTCAATAGCTTCCTTGTGGGTAACCAGTCCATTATTCGTTGATATTATCAGTACTCCAAAATCTCTTGCCGGAAGAAATCTCTTAACATACTTGTCTATGTCTTCCACGCCAACATTAAACCGGGGTTTTATCGCACTGCATTTATTTAAGCTGAACTCTATTTTTACAGATTTTTCATTTATTGAAAAATCAAGATACTTTTCTTTTTTCGCAACTTTTAGCACTTCCATTAGGAAATTAGAGGTTCTGTTTATATTTACAGAGCTCTTTCTAGATTTCTTTGCGTTCATTATCTGATTCAATGCGTCTGAAATAATATCTTGCGCCATTTTAACTGTATTTTTTAAACCCCAATTCTACTGCTGTTTCTCTAAAGCATTGTCTGCACAAGTGCAGCCCATAAGAGCGTATATGCGCTCCGATTCGCCCGCATCTGAAGCACTTTCTTGCAGCCACTCCAAATTTCCTGTCTTTCGGCTTGTTATGCCTCGTATACTTTTCCATAACTGCCTGTTTGTTTCTTAGTTGCTTAAGGCTCTTGGACCATTCACTTGCTGTCATTTTATGTCTCCTTTAATAATCTTTATTTCAAAATTTGGGTTTAATACCGCACAGCTTGCTACGAATTTTGAAACTTCAGAAATAGAATTTCTGACAGTGCTCAAAAACTTAAACTTTCCATTTCGCAAAGTTTTTGACAGAATGAAAATGCTGGTTGTCGAAGACAAAAAAATTTGCGATGAATACCCCAAAACAATTTGCTCTTGCAAATTGAAAAGTATTTTACTCAAGAGCAAATTGTTTTCCTCAGCTTGCTGCGGGGTTAGCAAATTTTTAAGCATTTTCTTTATCATTTTTCCAAAACTTCCACATTTAAATTTTTTTCAATATACTCTCGAATTTCTTCAGGAGTTACACGCTGTTTAGCGGGCAGTCTGCCTCTTTTGATTTTTTTAAACAGCACTCTTCTTCCGCTTCTGCTGAAAACTACAGTCACTTGCAATCCCCTTATCCCGATGTCTCTCTGGTATTCAACTCCCGGTATTTCTATATATTCCGCAATGCCAAAAGAGAAGTTGTTTGTTACTATGCTTTTTTTCGGAATCTTTTTTTCTTTTGCTTCCAAAAGCTTTTTTAGCAGAGGGATAACCTCATTGCCCCTCAATGTCACAATGCACCCTATCTCAAGTCCGGGCCGGGTTCCAAATACTGGAATTCTTTTCTTAGCTCTCGTAATGGACGGCTTTTTTCCGCTGATTGCCTGCAGCAGCTTGATAGCCTTCGGCAACTCGTCCCCCTTTGCTCCAGATAATAATATCATTTTTTCTATTTTCGGTTTATTCATTATTCGTCCTCTATTAGGCTTATATGCGCTAAAGGAATATTTATTTTTGAAGAGTTTATAAGTATAATTGCCTTGTCATTTTCAACAGAGTCCAACTTTCCATCTTCTCCTGAGTGTTTTCCTTTGACTACGATTATTTTCTGCCCCTTCTTCAAAGGAATATTTTTTATTATCTTGCTATTTTCAAGGTCAAACAAAACAAAATCTTTAGTTTTATATTTATCTTTACTGATAATGCCTCTTCCATCGTTAAAGTGCAGCTGGGTTTTATTGTTCTTTAGTGTCTTTTTGCCGGTTATCATCAATATCTTTGTCAATTTTCTCGCCTTATGGGTTTCTTCAACTCTGAATTTTCCATTTTTGCTCAGCCCAACAGCATACCTTTTATCGCCTATGTCAATTATGTCAAATAATCTCGCGCAAAACCTGTCGTCTCTTGTCGCTTTTCCATTAACCTTTATTTTTCCGCTTCTCAAAGACATTTCGACTTCCTTTCTTGTTTTTGCAAGATGGAGAATGTCTCGTATTATTACCAGCAATGGGATAGATTCTCCTGGCGCTTGCCTTGGCACGACTACATACGCAGTTCCCTTTCTAGCAATAGGCCAATTATTTGGCGCTTCTTGTCTTTTTAGGTGCATTTTCTCCTCCTGTCTTTGATAACTTTAATGTCTCAGTCTTATTATCTTGAATAGGCGGGGAAGATACCCGTCTTTTTCCTATTCTTTTTTTATCATCTGAGTATAATGCCGTTATTTGCAGTTTTGAAGGGTCAAACCATATGCCTATAGCGCTTCCATCTTTCTTTTTTCTTTGCAAATTTTCTACTTGCACCTTTTTATTTCTTCTATTTACAATTGTTATTTTTCCTGTTTTTCCTTTTAAGCTGCCCCTCATAACCTTGACTGCATCATCCTTTCTTATTTCTATGCTTTTCTTTCCGTATTTTTTTCTTAACTCTTCTGATAATGGCGTTGCCATCATTTTTCCTATTAAATGCAGAGGCGCATTCCTTCGGTATTTTCTCTGTTTTCTTGTCTGCCTGCTATTCTTCCACGAATTTGAAAATTTTTGTTTCATTTTCTTCCTTTATATAGTCTAATTTTATCTCTTATTGACTTATAGAATTTGGAAAAAGAATAATGATGCTCCCCAATTATTATATCTCCTATTCCATCAATTGTAAATATTGTTATTCTCATGCCAAATAATACTGGCTCCTGAGATATGCCTGTAGATAATATTCCAGCTAAAGCTAAACCTGCTAATCCTCTTATTCGATTTTCCAATCTTATATTATTGTAATTACTTTTTTCCATCTTAAACCACAAATTGCGCAATTTTTGCGACCTCCTTCCATCTTTCCAAAATCTCTCTTGCAGCAGACCCCTTTATTTGCGTGCCCTTTGGATTTCCTTTTTCATCTTTCAGCAGTGCGACCGCATTGTCAATAAAGCACACTCTTTCTCCATTTAATCTTCTGTAAGGCTTCTTCTGCCTTATTACTATAGCTTCAAATACCTGCCCCTTCATATCCGGGAGGCCTTTTCTTACGCTGACTTTTACCATTGCTCCGACTCCACATCCCTGTTGCCTTCCTTTTCTGCTCTTGCCTCCCTTCACGCTAGTAATTCTAACTATCTTAGCTCCTGAATTGTCCGCTGCTGTAACTAAGCTTCCAACATGAAGTGCCAGAGTCATATTCGCTGATATTGCTTTCATCTTAAATTTCCTCCAATTTTCTTGGAAATTTGAGAGGTAAAAATGTTTA
>CAYITH010000077.1:0-3816 GCA_964366295.1 Candidatus Woesearchaeota archaeon
CGCGTTCTATCTGCTGAACTATAGGGGCATATATGGAACCAATGGTTCCCTGATATGTCACCTTCCTTTGAGTTAGCGCTCAAGGCTGATGTATGGAACCAATGGTTCCCTGATACATCAAAAATCTTCCTTTTTGAGTGGATTTTTGACTGCAGTCAAAGTTGTTGGAAAAACAACTTTGATGTGTCACCTTCCTTTGAGTTAGCGCTCAAGGCTGATGTATGAAACCAAAGGTTTCTTATTTATTATAGTGGAAACATTTATAAATACTCCTTTTATCATAAACTTGAAAGATGGTGATGGTGAGTTCGAAAGTTTATGCGAATGTTATTTTAGCGATGTTTGTTTTAGCTGTTAGTGTAAATTTTGTTTCTGCTTTTTCTATCTTGAGCGTAACGCCCCAATATGTAAATAGGACTATTCCCACTATAATTAATTTTACACTTAATAACACTGATGCTGCCAACATAACCCAAGTGAATATCACACTGCCTATGGAGGCAAGATTTTATTTGGAAAATAATGGAACCAGTGCTTTGGCTGGTTTTGCTAATGGAACCGGCGGCATTGGACAATCGATAAGGCTTGTGTGGACAAACACCACGTGGCTTGTTCCAAATAACAGTCAGGCGAGAAGCTTTTGGTTTAATGCGACTTTGAGAAACATTGGGACTTTTTTTACAAACATAACAATTGATGTTGCTTATTCTTCAGGGAGCAATACGCAGACTTCTTATGACTTTGCTGTTTATTTTGCTTTTTCTGGATTTACAAGAAATGAGTCGGGCGGAAATGAGAGCAGTGTTAATCTTTCGATGTATCGGTTTATTATGGGGCAGAATGGGCCTCCGACAGAGATTCTTGAGTCTAATATTCTGTCCGATGAGAATGGCTCGTTTTCGTTTCCAAGTGTTAATGGGTCAGCATCTTTGTATACGTTTAAGATGTATCGTTATGGGCCTGCTTCAAATTGCATTGCCATAAATGGGAGTTGCAACGCTACGAAGATTGGCTCGGTTTTGCCGCCTTTTCCGGCAATGATGTTTTATCCTACTACCGCAGATATGCCCTTTGTTTTTGAGTTTATGAGGCCGCCGTCGTTGAATGGAACGAATTTTTATATGCAACCTGCAGCGACTTTGCAATTGTATGCCCATAATGATTCCAATCAACAGCGTTTTGGATATCAGGTAGTTGATCAAGTATCAGGATTTCCTATTGTGAGCAATGTGATGGAAAATGTCTCTTCTGTTAATGTTACTATTCCTATTGACAGAAATTTTACGGTGATGTTTGCGAGATTTCCAGGGTTTGGTGTGAGTGGTTTTCAGTTTAGTCCTGCTTGCAATGGGGCATTTATGAATGATAGCTTTTGCCCTTCTCCCCCTTTATCTAATTCAACGCTGGGCACATTCACGCAGGGACAGATGAAAATTGTCAACCAGAGCATGATAATAAGCAACTATAGGTTGTGGGGGTGCATAAACATAACCAACAGGGCAAATAATACTCCTTTAAATGTGACTGCAATTTCCTTGAAGATGGTGCCTTGGCCTGGTTTTGTTCCGCCAATGAGAGCAGATAGGGGAGATATAAATGTAACAACGGATATTAATTATAGCGTTGCAGTTACGCCTTTAAATTGTTCTGGAAACTTCGCTTTTTATAATATTTCTGTGATGGGAGCAAGCAGCGGAATAAATTATATGCTCGAGCTTTTTGCAAAAAATACTTCTCTTGAGACAGCCAATCCTGGAAGCACTTCATGGAATCTTGCGACTTTGCAGAATATATCCATTAGCAATCATACAAATTTTAACCTTACGTTAAGCCGTTTGACTGGAGCTTATACTACTAGTGCAGGCACAAATACGAGTTTGATGAGAATCAACATACTTAACTCAACAGGCGGAGCAATAACAACTAATATGAATGCAAATATCAAGGTGAAGCATACGGTTTTTGGAACAGTAACTTATATAATCGAAAGCATGACAAATGGAGTGTTTTATATCCCAATATTAAATAATAGCAATTGGGCTAAGGTAATGATATTTGCGAGTGATTCGCCACCTAAAGAAATTACCCTTAATCTTTCAACGACTGAAAATAACATCACGCTGGTGAGCATGTGGGATGGGGGCGGAGTTGGAATGAAGAAGATTAATTCTTCAGGACAGATGGAGATGATAAACAGCACGCAGTTGAATGCGAGTTTGTCTATTAATATGCGATTCTTGAGAAATACCGAGACCTGTAATATTCGCGAGCCCGGAGCAGGGTGTGCTTTAACCACTGCGAGTGCAAAGAATTTCAATCCTTTGGCAGCTCTTGTGGCAGGAAAAATTAATATGGAAATGAAAGTTTCCAGCACTAATGCAACATTGACATTTGTCAATTTTGATATGATGTCTGCCAAGCAGCCGCCTATGGACAGCATTATGAATGATCAGGCAAGCTCTGGCGCTTCTTCGGCAAGCCAAATATGGCAGTTTGGAAGCTTTGCTCCGCCGAATACATATGATCATGCAATTATATCTATGCCTTATTCTGATTCTGTTATAAATGACAGCAGGGATATGAATTTAAGCACGCCTTTGTTTTATGACCAAGATTGGAATCTTGTATGGAACAGTTCTCGTGGCGACACTGCAGCTAATTTAAGTGATGATTTTATTGATTACAACTCCACTGCTCTTTACAGAAATTATTTGAATACCGGCGGATTAAATTGCAGCAAGATAGATTCTAATTTGAATGTTACTCCTTGTTTTGTTAATACAACTACTAATATGATGTATATGAGAATACCTCATTTCTCGGGGGTTGGGCCTAATGTGATAGGGAGTGCGGTTTCTTCAACGACAACGACTAGCAGCACTACGGCAAGCAGTGGAGGGGGGGGAAGTGCGAGAAATATAAGCTGGAGCACTACATTTGTAATTAGCGACACTTCATTTAAAGCAGGATTTACGCAGGAGTTAAAGGCAAAAGAAAGAGTCAAGCTGAAAATCAATAATACAGAACACTTTGTTGGCGTTGCTGAAATACTTAATTCTTCTGTGAAGATTCAGGTTTTTTCAACAATACAAGAGGCGACAATAAATCTTGGCGAGACAAAGAAGTTTGATGTTAATGTAGACGAGTATTATGATTTAAGCGTTAAGTTTGTTTTAATAACTGGAAGCAAGGCGAAGCTTGAAATTAAGGCGATAAATGAGCAGGTAGTGGCAGAGTCGCAGACGACTTCAACAACAGACACAACTTCTGAAACAGAAGAAGTTGAAACAGAAACTGCAACGCCTGTTTCTTCAACAAGCAAAACAATAGGGTATATAGTTCTTATTGTGCTTATTGCGGTGCTGATAGTGATTGTAGGGATAGTTCTTGCGAGGAATTTGCAGAAGAGGAAGATTATAGCGGGGAAGTATAGGTATAGATAGAATAGGTTCGTGATAAATAAATTGGGAGATAAATTAAGGATATTATAAGTTAGGTGATTGATACATTTACTTTTTCTGGTTCTTCTTTCATTTTAACATTTAATCTTTCCACTAATTCGCTTTCTTTTTGTCTTTCTTCTTTTTTTCCAGTTCTAATGGCTATAACAGGGGAAACCCTTGAATACCATCTACCATCTGTTCTATAGTTTATAACACCTATCTGCACACCTTTACTATCTTCTCCGCAGATATTCAGAACACCTATTTGGACACCTCTTAATTTTTTAGTGTAGTTTATTGTTGCAATGCTAAGTCCTCTTAATTTTTCAAAGATTAAATTTACACCACCAGCACTATACACTCCGTTTGCATT
>CAYITH010000078.1:0-3801 GCA_964366295.1 Candidatus Woesearchaeota archaeon
CTTTCCTCACTCTTTCTTAAAAGCCACACCGCGAAGAACAGCTATTTGTCCAGAAGATAAACTTAAAGCAGTCAATAAAAAACAGGGTTTTTCCTTTGTTGCCCACTCCGGATTCACCTTTCCAAATATAATTTGAATATCCTTAAGAGGATCTTTAACCCCGCATCGCTCCACATTCCCCGTGTAACCTTCATCTAACGCTTCTTCCCAATGTAAGCAACTTTACTCCGTCAAGTCTATTGCTCGCCAAATCCAAAGCCACTTCCAACAATCCTCGAGCTAATTCTTTTCCTCCAAAAAACGACCCATAGAAATGATACCCTTCTTTGTATAATTTATCTACGAGACTTCGTTGTTCTGACATTGTTCTTAAAAAATCACACACCTTATAAACATTTATATTCTCCGTTGCACTATTCCAAAAGGTGCAAAATGCTTATTAACATAACTCCCCGCCCATACCAAACAGATATCCTTAAGACTTGCATTGAGAAAAGCTGCCTCGTGGTCCTGCCAACAGGTTTGGGAAAAACTCTTATCGCGCTTATGCTTGCCCATGAACGCCTTACAAAACATCCTCGCAGTAAAATTTTGTTTCTTGCCCCAACTAGGCCTCTCGCCGAGCAGCACCTTGCTTATTTCAAAAAACATCTTCCAGAACTCTATGCAGACATGCAAATTTTCACAGGAAAAATAAACGCCTCAGAACGCCGTAAAATCTGGCAAACCGCAGATATTATTTTTAGCACACCCCAATGTATCGGAAATGACATAAAAAACAATCTTTACAGCTTGTCAGAGGTCTCCTTGCTGATTGAGGACGAATGCCACAGATGCTTCAAAAATTACGCATATACAGCAATAGCAAAAAACTATAATGAAATTTCACCCACACCCAGAGTTCTCGGCCTCACCGCATCTCCGGGCTCTGAAAAAAGCAAAATAAAAGAAATCTGCCAAAACCTCGGCATAGAAGCTGTCGAAATACGCACAAGAGACAGCTCAGATGTTAAGCCATACCTGCAGCATCTTGCTATCGAAGCAATAAAAGTGGATTTCCCGCAGGAACTCGAAGAAATTCGCCTCCTCATTCACCCGCTATACAAAAAAAAAGTTGAAGAGCTTCAAAATAGGAAAGTGCTGTTCAAGCCAGCCACAAAAACCTTTCTCCTCGAATGTCAGGCAATTATAATGAAATCCATTTCCTCAGGCAATAAAAATATGAACATGTTCGCAGCAGCAAGCGCCTGTGCCCAGGCTATAAAACTTCAGCACTTGCTGGAACTTTTAGAAACTCAAACCTTATCTTCAACAGGAACATATATTGAAAAATTGCTCTCAGAAGCCGCAGAATCAAAAAGCAAAGCCTCAAAACAACTCGCCAACCAGCCAAACTTTGCAAAAGCCCGCGCTCTCCTAGCCTCTCTTTTATCAGATAAAAAAGAACACCCAAAACTCTCGATTCTCAAAGATTTTGTTCAAAAAGAAATGCAGACTCCTGAAACAAAAATTATAGTTTTCTCGCAATACCGAGACACAGTTTCAAAAATCAGCGCAGAGTTAAACTCTATCGAGGGAGTAAAAGCAAAGGTCTTTGTTGGCCAGCAAAAGCGAGGCAACACAGGCTTAAACCAAAAAGAACAGCAGGCAATTATCAGGGAGTTCTCAACAGGCGAAATAAATATACTCTGTGCCACATCAATCGGCGAAGAAGGCCTTGATATTCCAGAAGTAAACGCGGTCATTCTCTACGAGCCGGTTCCATCTGCAATTCGCCAAATCCAGCGCCGGGGCAGAACAGCCCGCCTAATGAAAGGTAAGCTTATAATCTTGGTGACAAAAAACACTCGCGATGAGGCTTATTACTGGTCTGCGTTTCACAAAGAAAAAAAGATGCATTCAGCATTAAACTCCATAAAAGAAGAAATAGAGGCAGGCACCTTTGATATTTCCAACAAAGATAAACCAAAAACCTTCCATCAACAAGAGAAACTGCCATGACATTCCACAACATATTCGACAAGAACAATTCCGACAACTCAGCGATTATAAAAGAAAAAATATTGATAACTGCAGATTACCGTGAAAAAAACTCATTTGTCATCGCTGAACTCTTTGAACTGAACATTGCATGCGATTTTAAACAACTGCCTATTGGAGACTTCATAGTAAAAAATATAGTGATAGAACGCAAGACAGTTTCAGATTTTCTTTCCAGCATGCTAAACCGACGTCTTCTAACTCAATTAGAAGAGCTTCAACAGCAAGAAAACAAATTTCTATTAATAGAAGGTCTTGAAGAAAACCAGTTATATGGCGAAACAGAAAAAGAAGGCATAGCTCCAAATGCAATTCGGGGCTTTCTTCTCTCAATCCTATTAAAATATAAAATACCAATAATTTACACAAAAAATGCTAGGGACACCGCAGCCTACCTCTCAGTTTTAGCAAAAAAAGAGGAAACCTCTCATCTTTCATACCGTCAAACAAAACGCTCACTAAACACTTCAGAACAACTTCAGTATATTCTTGAAGGATTTCCCGGCATAGGCCCTGCAACAGCAAAAAAACTCCTTGCCAATTTTAAAACTCTAAAAAATATAATTAACGCAAATGCTGCAGACCTCGAAAAAGTTATAGGAAAAAAAGCACCTGTTCTTTTTAACCTGTCAAACCACAATTTTTAAGCCGAGCCGTAAAATATGGTTTGTATTTCTTAACAATTTCTCGTGCTATCTTTATTTGATTATACTTTACATCGCGCAAAAAAATCCTTTGCTCTACACCCCTCGCTATAATCTCGCCCCGTCTTCCCCTTTCAGTCTCACAATCTTCCCTCATCTCAAATAAACTGCACCCCTTATTAGAGCAAAAAAAACTCCAGTGAAACGGCTTTCTCAACTCATACACAACACTATGCCAGTCAAACTCCGCTTTCTCCCCTGCTTTGTTCCTGCGGAGTTCATTTCTATTCGGATATTGCATGGGTTTTTCCTCATCCTCGGGTGCATAAATTATATTAAAATACCCTGCGACAGATACTAACACCTTCGCATCAAACTCTTCTAACAACAAACCTTGCCGCGCATGAAGAATAGAATATCTTACATAAGTCTCTGCAAAATCCTCTAATGAAAATCTATTCAGCTTGTTCATTAAAGTCCAGCCTATCTTCCCAAGCTTATAAACAAATCCGCATTGCAAAGTATATATTAAAAAACAAAAGAATATAAATACCGTATGCCTTAATATATGGGTGTTTATTTTTCTTCTTAGGCATTATATTTTTCCAAATCTGTATAGACTGCGCCATCTGACTCAAGAACACTCTGCTTCAGCTTAAACTCGCTTACAAAAAATTTTAACTTCCTCGTGCTTATCTTATTATAGTCAAGGACGTTGATAATTCCTCATTTACGCCTTGAGTAGATAGGGAAAGACTTATGTCTTTCACTATAACATACTCTTCAAAACCATTCTTATCTAAAGTATGCTTAACACACGCAATTGTAACATGGCTCATAAACCTGCTCTCTTTCTGAAAATCTTCCTCCAACACTTTATCAACCTGCTGCTGCAGTTTAAGCATTCCCCGGCCATTTATCTTTACCCAAATTATTTCTGGAGTCCCGCAAAAATGGAAAATTCCAATCTCTCCCATCTCTGCCTCAAACTTGCTAAATTTTACCTCGCTCAACATTTTTTTCATTTTCTCCATATAGTCAAGGACGTTGATAATTCCCCGTTTACGCCTTGAGTACTAAGAAAATCCAGTTTAGATTTGGGATTTTCGAGGTGTTC
>CAYITH010000079.1:0-3773 GCA_964366295.1 Candidatus Woesearchaeota archaeon
TTTTTTCTCATCCATTTTTTCTTTTTTCTCATCTTTATTTTTTTCTGGTTTTATTCCTGCGTAGTTTTCCAAGTCTTCCTGAAGAGTTTTCAAGCTTTCGTCAGTCATGTCTGTAGCGAGTTTTAACGCTTGATTTAAGTCCGAGTTGTCAAGCTCTTTTTTAAATACTGCGAGTTCCTCCCCATTTAAGCAAAAACCGCGGATAGTAACTTCGGCTCTTCCGCCATAAATATACTGGCCCTGGTTGGTTCTTTGAGGAATGCCTCTGAAGAAAAAATCAGTCAGCACGCAGGAATAATATTCTCTTTTTAGCTTTTGGCCGAGAAGAGATTTTGGGAGCAGTTTGTCTGCTATTATGCTGTCAAGCTTGACTTCTTTTGAGCCTAAAACTGTCAGTTCAAATACTGATGTGCTGAAAGCTTTGACAAGAGCTGGATTTTTTGAGTCCTGCATTTCCAGCTGGGCCGCTGCTCGAAGATAAGGTTTTGCCCAGCGAGTGTACATCTTTAACGAGCTGACTTGGCTTTTTAGATAAGTCTTTTCTAGATTATATCTTTTTTCAAGCTCTTTTTCAGAACTGTCTTTCCACTGCATAAATTCATACATTCTTGGTTTTAGAATTCTTTTAACTCTGTCGTTTAACTCCATTTTATCAACCTCATTTGCGCTTTTGGCAGACATAAAAGCATCAATTAGCGTAACAAAACTAAACTGAGCAGCCATTCCCTTTATTGAGGAGTTTCCGCGCTTTACATCCACTGAATCCATCCATATTTGCTTAAGTGAGAGGAGCCCTGCCTCTGCCTCGTTCTTATCTTTTGATTTTGCCAACTTGTATTGTTCAAGGCGGGTTTCAAATTCTTTTAAATCATATATAATATTGATAATGCTTTTAATTACAGTGTTTATGTCACCCATTATTTTTGTAGCGTTTTGCTGCATTACGCTTATTCTTTGCCCTATCTCGCCAAATTGCCCACTACCTGGAGAAGCAACAAAATTATCGACGAGTTTCTCGGTTTTTCCAGCGACTTGATTCATAAAATCCAAAATCCAAAAGTAAATTGGCTCGAGAGTCTCGTTTGGAGAATCATAAATTATCTTATGCTCTTCTACAAACTTTTCATCTTCGTATCTTTTGTTTATCTTTTTAACAACATCAAATATTTCTTCACCCATCTCCTAATTTATAATCTTAATAAGTTTTTAAAGGTTGGCATCTTTGCTTGAGAGATAGATTTATAATCTTTGTTTATCTTTATGGCATATGTTTGGGCTGAAAAAAAAGAGGGATCCTGTAGATGTTGTAGATATAACCTTATTGCAGAAAAAAGGGCTTTATCCTATTGCTTTGCCAAGCCCTGCGATTAACACTTCTGTTTCTCCAAGCGCTTCTGCGCAAAATTTGCCAGACAGCCAAGATTTTATTGATGCTTCACAACCTTCTGCTGATAATGGGTTAGACTTTTTATCTTCTTTTGCAACAGCGGCACAGCAGAATGAGCCATCAAGCAATAGTTCAGAGGCAGGCAATATCATGAATAATAACACTAGAGATATTGAGTTTTCGAGCTTAAAGAGCAGTGTTGACAGAATCTCGGACCGAATTATTGATATTGTGGAAAGAATTGAGAAAATTGAAAGAAAGATTGAGAGCCAGTAGTCTATTTCTGTGTTATCAAAGGAATTTTCCTTATGTCAGAAACAGGAAGTGTTTCTGAAGTCCCAAAGTTCCAAACAAACCACACCCTTTAATGGGGGTAAATGCAAGGACTTTGCGATAATCCCGCGCACAAAAACATTTATAAACTGCTTCGCTATCCATTTATTATGGAGAAGTCGACATATTATATTATTACTGGAATAATAATCCTGCTTGTGCTTGGCGGGGTGTTGTTTTTCGCAAAAGGCAAACTAACCGGCAGCACAATAGCTATTCCGGGCAAATATGATACTTTCGCAGACTGTCTTACAGAAAAAGGCGTTAAAATGTACGGAGCATTTTGGTGTGGTCACTGCCAGAATCAAAAAGAGATGTTTGCTGAAAGCTTCCAGTATGTAAATTACATTGAATGTTCAACACCTGACGGAAAAAGCCAATCAGCTCAATGCGAAACAGAGGGCATAACCGGATATCCCACTTGGGAATTTGGAGATAAAAGAAGAGTTTCAGGCGAACTTTCATTTGAACAATTAAGCCTGTATAGTGGCTGTGCTTTAGATTAAAAGGGTTGTTTTAGTTGTAGCGGTAAAGACAATTTTAGCGATATTAAGCATAATTGTTATTTTGTGGTTTTTGCTTATTTTTCTTGCTTCTTTGCTGTATAAAAAATCACATCATCTAAAGAAACTCGCTATGTTTTCTGCTTATAATGCTGTGCTATTCTCTTTTCTTGTTGCATTGATTGCAACAGTCGGCAGTTTATTCTTTTCAGAAATAGCTCTTTATGAACCAGGTAAACTATGCTGGCTTCAGCGCATTTTTATGTATCCTCTGGCTATAATCCTCGGAATTGCTTTGTATAAAAAAATAGACAGGGCGTATAGCTTCATTCTGCCCTTAAGCTTTATTGGATTTTTAATTGCACTATATCACTATGGATTGCAGGTTTATAATGCTTTCAAGCCAATAGAAAACTCTTGTTCAGCAGTTAGTGGAGCAAGCTGTGCAACAACACAAATATCGTTTATATTCGGATTTGTAACAATACCATTTATGGCTTTGTCTGCATTTCTTTTAATAATTGTTTTTATGAACCTTAAAAAAATATCAGAGCAAAGGAACATTTAAAAAGAACACTTGTTATTGTTATTAAATAGAGATGGTAAAAAAAGAGAAAACCCATGATAATGTGATAGAAAAGAAAACAGCAACTTTTGAGCTTAAAACAAACCGCGATATTGCAATGGATTTTGCTCTTAAAGTTGCGCAAAAATTTGACAAAATTGCGAAGGCAATAGTTTTGTTCGGTTCAAGTGTGAAAGAAAATCTTACTGCCGGCTCAGACATTGATATAATGATAATTGTCGACGATGCAACAATAAAATGGGATATGGAAATGACCGCATGGTATCGGGAAGAGCTTGGAAAAATAATACAGCAAAATCCTTACAAAAAAGATATTCATGTAAACACTGTCCGCTTGACAACATGGTGGCTTGATGTCCAAAGAGGCGACCCTGTTGCGATAAATGTCATACGCTATGGCGAGGCGCTGATAGATTTTGCAGGATTTTTTAATCCGCAAAAAATCCTTCTTGAACAGGGCAAAATCCGCTCAACTCCTGAAGCGGTTTACACTGCTCTTCAAAGAGCCCCTTTTCATCTGTCGAGAAGCCGCGCATTTGTTCTCGGCTCAATAGAGGGGCTTTACTGGTGCATGGTTGACACTGCGCAGGCAATGCTCATTACAGCGCAGCAAGTCCCGCCTTCTCCAGAACACATACCAATAATGCTTCAGGAAGTTTTTGTTGATAAAAATAAATTAGACATGAAATATGTTACAAATTTCCGAGATATTTATGTCCTTCATAGAAAAATAATACATGGAGATTTAACAAACATAAAAGGCGGAGAAATAGACATTTGGCACGAAAAAGCCGAAGACTTTCTGCAAAAAGCAACTCAAATAATTAAGGAAATGGTTGAGTGAAATTTTAAAGTAAGGAGATTTCAAAAAATCTCTGTTATATAAAAAAATTGCCTAAAAATTTGCTGACCCCACAGCAAGCTGTGGAAAACAATTTGCTCTTGAGTAAAATATTTTTCAATT
>CAYITH010000080.1:0-3760 GCA_964366295.1 Candidatus Woesearchaeota archaeon
GAGTTGGGCGAAGTGTCCCTTATAAACCCTCTAAAGGAGTTGGGCGAAGTGTCCCCTATAAACTTTCTAAAGGAGTTGGGCGAAGTGTCCCTTATAAACCCTCTAAAGGAGTTGGGCGAAAAGGCATTGAAATGAGCTTTAGCTGGATTTTTGCGATACTCACGGGCATATTTATACTATTTTTAGCGATTTATACGGGCGGAAAACTGCTGAAAACAGGGAGTTATGTTGAAGCGACAACTGCTTCGCAACAGCTTAGCATATTGTTTGACCCGCTTGACACAACATTTTCAGGCGCAGAGAGCACAAGCGTCAATATGCAACGACAAGTAAGGATTACAAACAAGTGTTTTACCGATGGCGCATTTGGAAAGCAGGAGTTCTCTGTTACGGGAAGCGGCAAAGAGCAGGGAGTGAAGGCAAAAACATATCACAAGCATGTGTTCTCAAATGATGTCTTAGATGGGAAAACACTTAACTTTATTACTACGCCTGTTAATCTTCCGTTTTTGAGCGCTTCTGCTGTAAGCATGTATGCGGAAAATTATTGTTTTGTCTCGCCGCCAAGCGAGATTGAAAATGAGATTAAACAACTTTCCCTGAAAAATATAATAATTGCAAACAGCGATGGCGAGTGCAGTGACAAAGAAATAAGAGTTTGTTTTGGACGACAATGCGAGATAAGCGTTTTTCCGCTTTGCACTTCTGCTGAATGTGGCAGCGAATATGAGGAGGGCTATGCAGTTAAGAAAAATAAACGAGTGTATTACCTTAAAGGGTTGTTTTTTCCAGCTATAATTTCTTCGCCTGAAGTGTATGAGTGTGTTGTGAAAAGAATAGAAATGAGGGCGCAAAATCTGGCTGTGCTTTATTCAGAGCAGGCCAGAAGAATGAGCGGGATGTGCGGAGAGCTTGTGGAAAGCGAATACTTAGGATTAGCAAACTCACTGCGAGTTATAGGAAGTTCTGAAGGGTTGCTTTCTGCTGGACTAAAAAATGCAATGAGGCGCGTGGAAACTAACAATGAAGGGAGGTGCTGCATATGGAAGTGCTGAAACGCGGACAGCTTAAAATGCAGCAGATGGCTTTTATGATACTGGCAGTATTTTTGCTTTTTGTTCTTGTTGGAGTGTTTTTTGTGTCTTTTTACTCTGGACAGATAAAGGAAAAAGCAGAGATTATCAAGAAAAATAAGGCAATAGGAATAGCGGGATTGCTGGCAAACAGCCCGGAGTTCAGCTGTGGAAGCCAGTGCGTTGATGCTGACAGAGCAATGATTTTAAGAGACAAGGAAATATATGATGAATTGTGGCCTGTGAGAAGCATTAGAATTTACACGATTTATCCGAAAAAACCGATTGTTGAATGCACTGCTGAGAGTTATCCTAACTGCAATTATTTTTCCATATTAAATAAGAGCGAAGAGGTAAAAACAGTTGAGAGTTTTATAAGCTTGTGCAAGAGGCAAGGCGAGGAAATATTAAACTGCGAAATTGGGAGGTTTGTTGTAGGGTACTGAAACAAAATGGAGTATTTCAATAAGATAGATAAGGGAAGTGTCCCTTATAAACCCTCTAAAGGAGTTGGGCGAAGTGTGGCTTATGAACCCTCTAAAGGAGTTGGGCGAAATGTTTTTAAACTTGAGAAATCTATAGAGAGTATTAAAGTCCCCGGTGTTACCCTCTTCGGAGGATATGCCGGGTTTTCTACTCTTTATTCAAAATTTAATGAGGGGTGGAAGCATGATTAAAAAAGTTATAATATTTGTTGATGCGAATAACTGGTATAGTCAAAGACACAAATATTTGAACGGTTTTTGTGTCTTCTTCTATCTATCAAAGGCATATAAATTGTTCAGTTTCCAATGTCCTTTGATATATTATAATTTAAAGAAGTGGTTCACCCCTAGCGAAATAGATATTTGTAAAGTCGCCGATTTAATCATAAAGGATAAAGACTTAAAGATTTTAGAGATAAGATGGTATGCATCTATTCCTAGCATTGAAGATAATAAATTAGACTATATGAGGCATATGAATTTTTTATCTCATCTGGAAAAAAGAGGAGTAAAAATTATTACTAGGAAACTTCAGAGATTGTCCACTAAAGAAATTCTTAAAAAAAGACAGGAGTTATTAGAGACTTGGAATTTATGCGAGGTATGCAAACCAATAGTTAAAGAAAGTTTTTTGGATATCTCAGATTATAATAAAAAAGAAAAGGGAATTGATGTTGCGATTGCTGTAGATATGGTAAAGGAAGCATTGCAAAATAAGATTGATAAGTGTATTTTAATTTCTGGAGATGCTGACTTTGTGCCTGCTTTTAATCTAATTAAAGAGATTGGAAAGGAAGTTTT
Organism: Candidatus Woesearchaeota archaeon; assembly: GCA_964366295.1. Taxonomy (GTDB): domain Archaea; phylum Nanobdellota; class Nanobdellia; order Pacearchaeales; family GW2011-AR1; genus CAYITH01. Next base: position 2,360 of record CAYITH010000080.1, read on the forward strand.
AAGTTGTTCTGTTCCAATAGGATATTCTAATGAATTAAGGCAAAAATTTCCATATTTAATATTAAGCAGAGAAATGTTAAATAAATGTTTTAGAGAGCATATGGGCGGAGAAACAAAATGATGGATAAGGTAAGTTTCCCCTATACAACTCTCTGAAAAGGAGTTAAATGATAAATAAAATAAAGAAAATGCTTAAAAATTTGCTAACCCCACAGCAAGCTGCAGGGTATTCATCGCAAATTTTTTTGTCTTCGACAACCAGCATTTTCAGTCTTTCAAAATTCGCGGCAAGCTGTGGGGTATTAAACCCAAATTTTGAAACAAAGTATAATAAACGCGCGCAGGAAGAAATAATAGGGTTTGTGCTGATAGTTGTGCTAATAAGCATAGTGGCAGTGATATTTTTGTCTATAAGTTTAAGAAAAGCGCCAAGTGTAAATCATAATGAGCTTGTTGGGCAGTTTCTTCCTGCGATGATGCGCTTTAATCTGGATAATCCTGAATGCGCGGAAGGTTTGAGAGTGAAAGAGCTTGTTGGAAAATGCGCTGTTGGTGAGAGCTGTGAAGGAGAGGATAGCTGTGAGATACTTAAAATAAACCTTGCTAAGATATTAAAAGACAGCTGGAATATAGGAAGTGAAAGCAAATACTCAGGTGTTCAAATTAGTATTTTAAAAAATGGACAGGGCATACTTGAAGTAAAAGAAGGCAACTGCAATGCTGGCAAAAGCGGGGCAGAAGCGTTGATTCCTGTAGAAGCAGGGGAGAGAAGCGAGATAGTTTCTGTGAAAATGGAAGTCTGCGCTACTTAAACTCCAGAATTATATTTAAAGAGTCAATTGACAAGACAGGCTTTAGCTGTTTTCTGTTTCCTTTTACTGTTCTTTGAAGCTCTATAAAGCCGAACTTTTGAAGAACAATAAGGTCTTTTCTCACAGAGTTAAAGTCGCGGTTTAACAGCTTGGCAAGAGCATAGATAGATTCTGGAGTCTTTACTTTTACAAGATGCAAAAGCCGGGCTTTTTCGTTGCTTAAAAGCTGGCGCAAATCCTTTATGCCAGAGAAATCATACTCATTTTTTTCGCCTTTGAAACGCTTAAATATGCTGGAGAAGACTCCTGAAGTGATATACAAATGAATTGTGCGGGATTTTTTTTCTGCTGCCATCTTGGATAAAGGAAGATTTCCTTTATAAAATCCTCCAGTTGAATGGATATTATACTCCATTATAGTATATTTAAATATACCTATATCTTTAATATATATAATGTAGATATAGGTATAAATAGTATATATATTATTAGATAAGTAGAGTATTATGCAAAGAGGTGTAAAAAATACTTTATTTTTTCAGGAAAAGCCGGCTGAAATCAGGTATTTTACCGACGATAAAATACGCTA
>CAYITH010000081.1:0-3731 GCA_964366295.1 Candidatus Woesearchaeota archaeon
TGGTTACCCATTTTTAAACAACAAGTTACTCCGAAGCGAGGAGCTGCGCAGCAAGCACAAAGTGCGCAAGCGAGCAAGCCCACAGCAAGAGAGTAAACTTGTAGTACCTTATAGTTTATATACTAAGGCTTATCTGTCAACCTCCTCTTTAACAGCGCCCACCATCCTCTATTTTGCTTATACCATGAAACAGTTTTTTCCAGTGCGCTGTCTAAACTCCATCTCGGCTCATACCCCAACCTGTATTTTGCTTTCTCCCAGCTAATTGCATATCTCCTATCATGCCCTTTTCTGTCAGCCACAAATTCCAGCATATTCTTATCACTTCCCATAATCGCCAAAACTTTTCTCAACAGAGATAAATTATCTATCTCTCCATCTCTTCCGCCAAGACAATAAGTTTCGCCCAGTGTGCCTTTTTCCAGCACAAGCCCTATTCCTCGACAATGGTCCTCAACATAAATCCAATCACGAACATTCTTCCCATCACCATAAACGGGGATTTTTTTGCCTTCAATAAGATTTGTAATTGCAAGAGGCAAAAGTTTTTCAGGATACTGAAAAGGCCCAAAATTATTTGAGCAGTTGGATATTGTTACAGGCAAGCCATGTGTAAAAAAAGCAGCTCTCGCAAGATGGTCTGAAGCGGCTTTTGAAGCGCTGTAAGGCGAGTGTGGCGCATAACTGGTTGTTTCATCAAATTTTCCTTCGCTGTCAAGCTCTAAAGAACCGAAAACTTCATCAGTCGAAACATGATGGAATCTTTTAACTTTTTGCTTTCTCGCCTCATCCAGCAGAACCTGTGTTCCAAGAACATTTGTCCTGACAAACTCCAATGAACTTGCAATACTCCGGTCAACATGCGATTCAGCAGCAAAATGCACAACTATCTCAACTCCCGCCATTGCCTCTTCAACATCTCGCTCACTGCAAATATCCCCAATAAAAAGTTTATGTCTCTTATCTCCATCAAATCTTTTCAAATTGTCAAAATTCCCGGCATAAGTAAAATTATCCAAATTAATTATCTCATCACCGCTATGCCCATTAAACCAATACTCAATAAAATTGCTTCCTATAAACCCTGCTCCTCCGGTCACTAATAACCTTGTCATTCAAATTTAACTAATTATTTCCTTTATAAAAATGCATATCTTGCAATATGATGTTTAGAATGGAACATCTGCCTTGTCCTTCAAGGTTAATAATAAAATTGAGGGCATTTCTTGTTCGCAAACTCTCATTCCTTCAGGATTTTTATGCTTTGTATAAACAAATCTGCTACTATCCAATCCCATATCAGAAACAACACTTTCAGGCTCAAACAAAAATCTATTAAAAGTCCATGAAGAAATAGAGAAACAGGAATCATAAAGTGGTTCATCGGGTCTATAAGAGTAGATTAAGAGTTTCTCTTTCCTATCATTCTCTGTCTGGCTAATTTCATCAAACCTATTTATCAAAGAGAACGGTAGAGAAATTAGGCAACAGGTGCTTTCTGCTAATTCTGAAAACAATTCTGCAGTATCTCCAGAATAAAACATTATCCTTTTAGGAAATCTATGTTTAAAAAAAAGAAATTGAATATCTAAATTGTCAAGACGCTTGTATTTGCCTTGTTGTGAATCCAATAAATTCAACTTTGCTCCATTCCTGCACGACTTAACCTCTGCTAATCCTGAAATATCGCTGTCGTCTAAATAAACAATGTCGGGACGGATAGTCTCTCCTAAATCTAACTGGGTCTTAAACTCTTGAGGTATATCTAAAAAATACATCCCGCCATACAAAGCTATAGCAAAAGATTCATAAAAATGGCCCATATCACACTTCGCATTTCTAGTATTGCCCTTGCTAGGCGCTTCAGAAAAGTTAAATCTATTAGAGCCATTAAAATTCATTGATGCCGGTTCAATGAACTCACAATCTTTTCTTACTTCACTAACAATTCTTTCAAGCCTTGTCCCATGGCTAAATAAGCTTCTGCTCATCGTGCCAAAAATTCCAATGCCTTTAAAACCATTATTGTGTTGTAGAACACGATGTTTCCTAAGCCGGACTATATTCTGCAAAAATTAAATTGCCTGTCTATAAAACAAACAATTTAAAAACCTCATTAATATGCTGTATCTGAGGTGAAGAAAGAAATTGGAAATACAGCTTGATTCTAAGGTTAAAAAAAATCCAGTAATAATAGAGGGTTTTCCTGGCTTAGGCTTGGTGAGCACAATTGCCACAGAATTTATTATTGACCATTTAAACGCCAAACAGATAGGCAAAATCACAGGCAAAGAAGTTCCAGCAATTGCGGCAATTCACAAAGGTCAGGTTATAGAGCCATTTGGTATATTTTATGCTGAAAAAGAGAATATCCTAATCTTGAGAGGTATTTTTCCAGTAAGAGGAGGAGTTGAAACAGATCTCACTGCTGCGATAGGCGAACTTGCAAAAACTCTTCATGCTGATGAAATTATTTCACTCGAAGGATTAAACGCTTCAATAACAAAAGAGCCAAAGGCTTTTTACTTCTCAAAAAATAAAAATACTGAAACAAAATTCAAATCAATAAAAGTAGGAAAAATGGATGAAGGAATTGTTCTAGGCCTGACTGCAATTTTGCTGACAAAGATGCCGCAAACCACATTTATATTCGCAGAAACGCAATCAGAAATGCCAGACAGCAGAGCCGCCGCAAAAATAATAGAAGTATTGGATAAATATTTAGGGCTGGATATAGACTACAAACCTCTGTTAAAAAAAGCAGAACAATTGGAAAACCAAGTTAAGGATATGCTGATAAAAAGTATGAATGCTGTAAAAAACAAAGAACAAAAAGAGAGTTATGTCGGATAAAATGCCAAAAGAAGAAAAACAAAACCTTGGAGTTGAAAAGCAAGCTCTTCTGCAAATGTCAGAGATAAGCTTGATTCTTGACACTTACGATGATATCTTCTCAGATTTTGATCCCCGCCATTACTCCCAACGCGCCTTATCAGACGATTTTCTTCAGGAAATAAAGCGCGCAAGCCGTGACAAGCCCACAGGAACAATTGAAATTAAATTTATGATGCCTGCCCATTTAAGAAGCCGTGAACAAGAAAACATAATCGCCCGCAGATTGCACGAACATTTTCACAAACACTACTTAAAAGAGCAAGAAGAAATAAAAAGAATTAAAAGAGAGGGGCTTCTTCTCGCAGGACTCGGCGTGTTGTTTCTCTTCATATCTGCCTATCTCTACACCCTGTCAGAAAAATTATTTATATATCTTTTAATAGTGATATTTGAGCCAGCAGGCTGGTTTTCTGTCTGGACAGGCCTTGACCAATGGTATTACACTGCAAAATCAAAGAAACCCGATGCAGCATTCTACGAAAAAATGTCAAAGGCAGACATAAGTTTTGTCGGGTATTAGGAGAGATTTAAATATTATAGTTATAACTATAATTACATGGCAACAACCATACAAGTTTCAGAAGTAACACGACAGCTGCTTGAAAGAGTAAAAGAAAAGCAAAAGGCAAAAACATTTGATATAGTCATACAAACCATGGCGAGAAATGAGATTAAAGTTCCAGTATCTATGCGAGGCTCATTAAAATGGAGAAAATGGAATAAATCGAGGACCGGCTCAAATTTAGTTTAGTTGATAGCATTCATATAGCTATAGTCAAGGACGTTGATAATTCCCCGCTTACGCCTTGAGTATATCAAAGGACGCTGAAAATTTA
>CAYITH010000082.1:0-3720 GCA_964366295.1 Candidatus Woesearchaeota archaeon
TCTGAACACCTCGAAAATCCAAAACGTTCATTGGATTTTCTTAGTATCAAAGGCGTATCCGTGGTCAATTATCAACGTCCTTTGCTATAATAAATTCAGGAGAGCCATTGTTAATCATTCCTTGTCTTGAAAAATGTTTATAAGAGCTTGTTCTTGAGCTATGGCCTTATTTAAAAGGGCTTGAATTTCAGCAATTTCTTCTGCTTCTTCGATAGTGAGCTCCTCTTTTTTCATTTGTCACCTTAATGCATTTAATAAACAGGGTTTTAAAGGCTTTGCGAATGTTATCTTCTTTTATCCTCGTCCTTTAGTATGAAGAGGGGAATTTCATAAGGTTTATAAAAGAAGATATCGCTTGTTTTTTATGCTGGGAAATTTTTTCGCTAATTATCAGGCGTATAACCTTGATTCGTGGGTAGTCCTGCTTATTATACTTACCACTCTTAGCATTGCTTATTCGAGCAAGAGAATAGGCAGGATAAACAAAAAATCAGGTTATAACCGGTTTGCGATTGCCTTTATTTTTATAAGCATTTCTTATGTGTTTCAGATGCTTGCGAGAGCAGTGGTTTATAGCACGATAAATCCTTCTGTTTCAGGATTTTTTGCTTCTCTATCAGAGATATTTCCTCCGCAGGTATTCAATGTTTTGTTTCATTCGTTATATGAGTTTTTTAACCTGCTTGGATTTTTTCTTATACTTTCGGTGTTGTTTTCAATAAAGAATAGGAAAATTATTCTGGGAGTGCTGCTCTGCTTAGGAATAGCGATGCTTGGCGTTGGTTTTCAATCAGTTTTCCATATAACTTCTGCTGTTTTTTTGATTTTTTTGACAGCGAGGCTTTATGAAAATTACACAAAACATCAGGGAGCGCATAGCTTTCTTGTTTTAGCAGGATTCGCTTTATTGCTTATTGGAAGCTTATTGCTTATCTTTTCTGTTATGAATGGGACTTTTTATTTTTTAGGCGGTTTAATAACACTTATCGCTTATTTTATACTGCTGATTAATCAGGTTCATATTTTCACTTCAAATGGCACAAAAGAGAACTAAACTGGAAGTCATAAAAGATATTTTGTCTGTGCTTCATCAGCATAGGCAGTTGAGAATAACCCGCCTTATTTACAAGGCTAATCTGTCAAATAACACAATAAAGAAATATATTCGGGAGCTTCTGGAAAAGGGGCTTGTTAAGTCAGAGAATGTTGATGAAAAAAAAGTTTATAAGCTGACGCCGAAGGGGCTGGATTTCTTAGCTGATTTTCAGAAGATGAAGCTCTTTTCAGAAGCTTATGGATTGACAGATGTTGTTTAAATTTTGATAATTAAAGTCCTATTTGTTTCAACAATTTTTTCTTATCGAATAACTCCAAATCATCGTAATTTTGGCCTGTGCCTATGAATAATATTGGCTCGCCTGTTGCGTAGCTTATGCTTATAGCTGTTCCGCCTTTTTCGTCTGCATCTGTCTTTGAGAGAATTATTCCGTCAATTCCTACTGCTTTATCAAATGTTCTTGTCTGCTCTATGGCATCGTTGCCTATGGTGGATTCAGCAATGAGAATTTTTAGGTCTGGCTTTGCTATGCGACAGAGCTTTTCCATTTCTCTCATGAGATTTTCTTTGGTGTGCATCCTGCCTGCGGTGTCTATGAGAACGACTTTAATTTTTTTCGCTTCAGCGTGTTTTATGGCATCGTAAGCGACTGCAGAAGGGTCTGCATTGTAGGTCTGGCTGATGACTTCAATGCCTAATTTTTCTCCGTGCTGCTGTAGTTGTTCTATTGCAGCAGAGCGAAAAGTGTCAGCAGCAGCCATAAGGCAGGAGATGCTGTTTTTTTTCAGCAGATGAGCGAATTTGGCGATTGTAGTGGTTTTACCAGAGCCATTTATGCCAAAAAAAACAATAACAAATGGGCCTTGTTTTTGCTTTATTTTTTCCAGAATATTTGGGGCAGGCACGAACAGGTTTTCGAGAGCTTCTTTCAACGCATTTGCGAGCTGTTCTTCAGGGCTTATTAACTCGGAGTTGAGAAGTTTTTTTTCCATTTGCTCTTTTAACTTGTCAATAGCTTCAAGGGCAACATTGTTTTCCAGCAATGCTAATTCCAAGTCTGAAAACAAGGATTCAAATTTTTGCTCGTCTATCTTTACAGAGCGCCATTTTTCTTTTATCTTTTTGAAGAAGCCAGACGCCTGCGGTTTCTGAACTTCCTCTGAATAGCTTTTAGAAACATCATGGGTTTTTTGTTCTGGTTTGGCTTCTTTGGTTTCGGATATTGAACGTGTTGTGAGCTTTGAACTTTTCGCAGGTTTCTTTTTTGATTTAATGAGCTTATCAGCTTTTTCTTTATGAGCAGAAGGTTTTATGGCTGCTACTGAAGTTGATACCCATTTTTTCAACTTTTCTTTGAGGAAATTGAACATATTGGCTATATGCAGAGAGAGTATATAAATGCTATTTTGTGCAGACAGGTTTGAGAAAGGTTTAATCGTAGACTTTGGAACGCTTATCAATTTTGGTTATGAGAATTATCCTTTTCTCTTCTTTTAGAACATATAGTGCTCTGAAGTCTCCAATTCTATACCGAAATATCTTTTCTCCATCTTCTCTACCTATAAACTTTACATCGCTGGGAACTGGATTCAATATTAATTTTTCAATCCTTTCAATTATTCGAGATGAGAGGTGCAAATCTAATTTTTTTAAAAATTTTTTGGCATTGTCAGAATACTCAATCAGATACATTTTTACAAGCCAAGTTCTTTTTTTAGTTGTTGGTGAGAAATAGTTCTTCCTTCCCGCAAATCTTTTTTAGCTTCTACGATTGACTTTAAGTCATCTTCTGTTAAAGTAATATCTTCGATGTGCTCCCTTACAAATTTCATATCTGATTGAAGTCTTGATAGGCTATGCATTAGTTTTTGAGCGTTAAAATTCATTTCTGTTTCCATATTTTGTCTACAAATCGCGAGTTTATAAGGTTTTTGGGCTGTCAATGAGTTTTGCTATGCCGATACGCAGTCTAATTGCTTCAGAAATAAGTTCTGCTCTTGATCGATAGCCTTCCTTTGATTTTTCGATAAATTCATCTATCTTTTTTGCCAATTCTTCAGTTATTGAAATATTTACATATCTTACTCTCATTTTTTATGTCATTTATGGGTAATGGAAAAGCTTATATATCCCTTTTCACGCACATATGCTTGATAGAAATGGCAAGAACAAATAAGAAAGGGAACGCAGGCATAGTTATTCTGATTATTATCTTGTTGCTTTTAGGGATTGGAGGTTATGTACTTTTCAAAAGTGGGGCAGTGTCAGAAGCTTTAGACCCTTGTGAGAGTAGGTTCAATGAGTGTAATCATGGTTGTGGAGAAGGCATTTTAAGTAGTTTGTGCAAAGAAAAATGCACTTATAATTATAATTCTTGTAGGGGGAAATGATGAAGAAGAAAGATATTATATTTTTTGTAGGAATAATAATGATGTTATTGGGAATTTTTATATTATTTAGGTTGGAGCTAGCACCTCTAAGTTCTGTTGAAATTGGACCTATTAAAGCATCAAATCTATCTGAAAGAAGTGCAACCCATATCATTTCGGGAGTTTTACTTATTATTTTTGGTTTTATTATATCCTTTGGCCAACAAGGACTAAAGCATTTAACAAAATTTTTTAGCTAAAATGAAAACAAAAAATAAATTTACTTGGAAATTT
>CAYITH010000083.1:0-3701 GCA_964366295.1 Candidatus Woesearchaeota archaeon
TTTTAATTCAGTGTCTTTTATTGAGTGTTTTATTAACTCCAAATTGCAACTTTTATATTTCTTGCACCAATCCTCGCATTTTTCAGCATACTCTTTCTCCAAATATTTCATTCCGCATTCATTGCATTTATATGCCATTTACACTTCCTTTGTTTTAAACTATTGATAATTACGATAATTAGCATATTAAATTCGCAACTATCTATCTCTATAATTGCAGTAAATCTTTATGCTAATCAATGCAATTATAGATAACAGCATCCGCCTTTTTTCTTCTTTTTCTTTGCCATTATTCTACTTTTTTTGTATCTGTTTTATCAGCCAAAATATTGCCAATACCAAGGCAATAACAATTAATATCTGCGTTATCCATCCAAAAGAGCTCATTCCGTAGCCATAGCCCGACATCATTCCGTAATTGTATGCCATTTTTCCTCCTTTTAACTGAATTATGTTTCTCATACCAATCATACCGGACATCATTCCATAGCCCATCATGTTTCCCTGCATCATCACGCTTTGATTATTGCAGTATATTCTTTGTGCAATTGAGGTATGCATTTGCTTTAGCGTCTCACTTCCTTCACCACCCATCATATTATCCATGAGCTCATGCGATTGGCCCGGATGCATCTGCTCCATATAATAATCTCCCAACACTTCAAATTGTTCAGAAGTTAGTTCTGCACAAGAAATTTTTGAACTGATAAGATTTTCTGCCTCTTCAAAATTCTCATTAGCAAACACAAAACTTCCGGCTAATAATAATGCAAATACTATTACAATTTCTTTTCTCATTTTTTACCTCCTTTTACTGAATTATTTTTAATCATTTAATCCATTACCATGAAAACACTCTTTTTTCAATTTTTGGTATTCCGCCTATGATTATTATAAACTTATCTATCTCGTCTTTAATATCAAATACCAGTATTCCGGAAGAATGATGCCCGCTTAATTTTGGCGCTGTTGCCGGCTTTAATGTTTTATCTCCATACAGCAGTTCAGTTTTTTCCTTCAAGTCAAATTGCTCCAACTCTATAGAATGAGTATTAGCAGATATCTGGACTTTTAGCTGGTTATTTTCTAAAGACAAAGGAGTTAAAGCAATCTCCACATCACCATTTCCAGTAGTTCCTGTTGTGACAATCTCCCATACCAGATTCTGGCTATTAGATAGGATATTTCCTTGATTAGTTGGCTTGTTAAAAAAAATAAAATAAGTCAAAACCAATACTAATGCAACCGCTAATATTATCAATATTTTGTTAGAGTCTCTTTTATTTTCTTTGTTTTCCATTTTTACTCTTTGCAACAATCAACCACCTTCTTTACTATTTCAGACAGCTTTGAAAATACAATAGAGCTTGTTTTTTTATTTTCAATTTCATTTTTTCCAACCCCATTTATGCCCCAGAACATGCTATATAATTCAAAAGCTTCTTTAAATAGTTTTTCTGCTTCTGCCTTGTTGCCATCATGAAGCTCTTTTGTCCCAACTTCTATCAGCCTCATACTGCCTGCGAGAAGGTGCTTGCTCGCACACCAGTCTTCTGCCTCGTTTTCCTTGACAATTTTTTTCAAAAGTCTTTTTCTCAACTCTCTCACATCCTCAAGCAGTTCAAGATATTTTTTCTGCTGTGTTTTCATATAACTGAAGCCAAAATGCTCTTCTAAGCTTATGAGATTCATCAAGGCAATGCTTAAGTCCTCTCCAAGCGACAAGTCCAAACCAGACTTCTTCTTTGCCTCTTCTATTTTTTCTATAAAGTTTTCTTTAGTTATCATGTCAAAAACCCTGCAATAGAGCACAGGGCGTGCTCAAAAATGCCAAACCCAAAAAGAGCATTTTTGTCATGTTAAGCCCCAGAATATCCCTGACAAAATCGCTAGCGTTATAGCCATAAACACTATTCCTTGATATGGAAAAAGAACTTTGCCTCTTTTTTTCTTAATATAATCACTCACTGCGAACGCTCCCCAGACAAAAACACTTCCAAATATTATGCCTGTCAGAAGCTTATCAATTCCAAATGCTCCCATTCCAAGGATAGCATGATGCTCTGGCATTGACTTTACCATTTCCATATCAGTTATAACTCCCCCTGTATAAAAAGGCACTACTGTCAGCAAAAAAGACGCAATCACTAATATTGCTCCAGAGATAACAATGTTCTTCTTATTCAGCCATTTTCCAAGCCATAATGCTGTTGAAACTATAAATGCACCGACAAAAACTCCGACAATGCTGTCATCAACTCCGAGCCATCTTGCCACTGCTATGCCTCCGCCGGCAGCAACTGTGCACAATGGACAGTGAGCCATAACTGCTTGTATATTCAACACAAGCAAAATTCCAATTAAGCTAAAAATAATAAATCTTTTCATAGTCCGTTAACAGCCTCCGACCATTCCTGTGGACTGAACAGCTGTTCCAACGCTTTCAACTACATTGCCTGTTGCACTTCCTTTAATAAAAGCAAAATACGCAACACCGATAATAAGCAATATTATTACTGTCCACAATAAAAAAGACTTGTTTTCCATTTGTCCTCCTTTCACTAGCAACCACCAACCATTGAAGGTATATTTGCTAATCTTGAATTACTTGTTTGTTGAACTTGCTCAGGATGCATTCTGGACATCATTTGTTCATAACTTTCTCCTCCGCCAGTATTTTGCACAACAGCTCCTGTTGCCTTGCCCTTAAAAAATGCCAGATAACCCAATGCAATAACCAATATCACAATTATTCCAAATAAAACCATCTTTTGTATGTTGTCTTGTTCTCCTTTATTATGCTCTACATGTTCTTTATTTTTTGAGTTATTACTCGGCATACAGCAATCCATTTTATTTCTCCACATCGCGATATTTATTTGAAGCAAGATTTATATAATTCAGCTCAACATTCTGACTTTTTAATACACCTGCTTTCTTCATATGCTGTCCTGGGAAAAATAGCACTTTCCATTTGCCCATCTCGCTTAATATGTCATCGTCTGTAAATTCGCTTCCATGCTTAGTTATCAAATATTTTGCCAGACCTCTCATTGCATAACTATGAGCGCAACCGCACGCTGCCTCGCCGTCTTTAAATATTATTGAGTCTGTCCCACAGCAATACTCGCATGAGATTTTGGAAGCCACACCTATATATCTTTCCTTATCTTTTCCACTCAAAGTTATTGTATTGTCTAAATTTCCAAGAAGCGATATTGTTTTGTCCGCCTTTCCACTATCAGCAGAAGTAACATCATTGTAGCTAACTCCAAGCTCGCTACCATATATTCTTGGAATGCCAACAGGCATTATCTCTGAAGCTGATACTGAAGGTGCAATTACATTGCCTGTTCCGCTATTGCCCCCTATATATCCCTGTGTTTTCAGCACATAAAGAAACATCACGCCTAGCAGGATAACTAACGCAAACTGCGCATATACTGTGTAGTCTTTCTTTTGGCTTGTTTGATTATTCTCGTTTGCTTCAACACTTGTATTTTGTGTTTGTTCAACCATGCTAAAACACAAAAAAATGAGCTTTTAAACCATTGTATGAAACTGGTTTCACGAGGGTGTTTTTGGGATTAGAACATTAAGCCCATTGATTCGCATAAAATGATTATCGGTAGTAATCAGTGGCAGATTTTTAACAATACAAATATAGAGAATTCTGTTAATTGCAACACATTTTTTTCAGA
>CAYITH010000084.1:0-3539 GCA_964366295.1 Candidatus Woesearchaeota archaeon
CACTTTTATAACAATCTCCGCATCAGGCTTCGATATTCTATATATCTCTTCCATCGCCCGCACTATATCTGAAACATGTTCAAGCACCATAAAAGCGTCAATTCTATCAAAAGTGTCTTTTTTGAACGGCCACGGATAATTATCAAGATTGTGAATTACACTAACTCCTTCGAGTTTAATCGAGTCTAAATTTAACCATTTTTCTTCCGCACTCGAGTTTTTTATTACCTTGCCACTTCCAAGATTCAGGCATTTTTTCATGCACTTCAGCGCTTCAGAATATATATAAACCTTGCCAATTTAAGTGGAGAATGAAAATAGGATTTTTAATCACTTATTTTTATCCGCGTTCTGGCGGAGCAGAAAGCAATTGTTTTTACTTAGCTAAAGAATTGGCGAAAAATCACGAGGTTCATGTTTTCACATCAGGCGAAGCAGATGCTGAAGAAGTAATAGGCGGAATAAAGGTGCATCGTTGCAGGGAGATATTCAGAATTAAGTATTATCTCGCCTATTATCCCTCGCTGATAAAGAAACTTCTCGCTTGGAATTTAGATGTTTTGCATATTCATGGTCTCGGCTTCTGGCAGCACGATTCTGCCATAAAAAAATACAAGCAAAAATACCCAAAAACAAAAATAATCTGCACACCGCACGGCCCATTTATGGCCCTTAAAAAATATAACCTCCTCGGCAGTATGTTCAAAAATATTTATACTAATTTCATAATAAAAAATCTTGCCAGTTATAATGCCGTTATACAAGTAAATCCTTATCAACGTAAGTGGATTGAAGATGAATACAAAGTTTCCAGAGACAAAATAAAATTTGTTCCAAATGGTATTCCTAAAGAAGCTTTCAGAAAATTAAATAAAGTCCATCTAAGCTCTGTAAATGTCAAGTATAACCTTTCAGGCAAATTAATTATCTCATACCTTGGCAGAATTCAGAAGTATAAGGGTCTTGATCAGGTTATTCAGGTTTTGCCAGATTTGATAAAAATAACTCCCAATATGCTGTTTCTTGCAATAGGCAAAGATGCAGGGGATAAAGAAAGATTGGATAAACTGGCAAAAGAGCTGAATGTTTATAATAATATTATTTTTACAGGAGAGGTTTCAGAAGACGAGAAACTGGCCTTGCTGGAATTATCAGATATCTTTGTTTTTCCAAGCGAATGGGAAGCATTTGGCATTGCCATGTTGGAAGCAATGGCTCGCGGAAACGCCGTAGTTTCAAGCAAAACAGAAGGCGGACAGTATTTGATAGAAGAAGGAAAAAATGGGTTTCTTTATAACTACCAAGACTTAACAGAATTAAAAGAAAAACTTGCAGTTTTAATAAAAAGCGATGCCTTAAGAAAAAAAATGCAAAAAGCCAACATTAAAAAAGCCAAAAGTTTTTTATGGCCAAATATAGCGAAGAAGCTTGAAGAGGTTTATAAAAATTAAGATGAAAATACTAGAACTGACAAACTATTCGGCAGGAATTTGTGGAGTCTTCCAGCGTGTTAAGCAAGAGGCAGAATTGCTTTCAAAGAAGCACGAAGTGATGATTTTTTCTTCTAATGCCACAAAAGGCAGTAAAGAAATTGCAAAGCCAGAAGATTTGCTCAATGGTATAAAAATAAAGAGATTTCCTTTTATAAAACTTGGCGGAGAAAGTTTTATGTCCTGGAATTTCTACTCCGCTGCTTTAGATTTTGCTCCGGACATAATAATTGCCCACGGCTTTCGCCACCTTCATACGGTCAAGGCTCTAAAAATAAAGGAAAAGCTCAATTGCAAGGTTTTTCTTGTTACCCATGCCCCATTTATTGAAAACAACTCCACAAGGTCTTTTTTGTCAAAGTTAGTAGTTAGTTTTTACGACAAAGCTATGGCAAAAGCTCATCTGAACAAATTTGACAAGATTATCCACATAACTCATTGGGAAGTGCCTTATCTTTTAGAGTTAGGGGCGGAAAAAGAAAAATTAGTTTATATTCCAAACGGCATTCCAGACAAATTTTTCGAAATTCCATGCCAGAGAGGCAGCGGCATTTTATTTCTGGGTCGTGTTTCTCAGATAAAAAACCTTGAAGTATTAATTCGAGGAGTAAAGAACACGCCATATACTCTGGATATTGTCGGTCCTGCTGAAGAAAAATACAAGCAAGAGCTTCTCAATCTCATAAAAAAAGAGGATATAAAAAATGTAGGGTTTTTCCCGCCTGTATTCAACATAAAAGAAAAAATTTCATTAATTGATAAGCACGAGATTTTTGTCCTCCCATCATGGAGAGAAGCCATGCCCCAGTCTCTCATAGAGGCAATGTCTCGAAAAAAAATAATAATCTCAAGTGAAACTCAAGGTGGCAGGGAAATAATAAGCAATGGCAAAGACGGACTTTTGTTTCCAATAAACAATGAACCTGCCTTAAGCGCTCTTCTAAAAAGAATAAGCAAAATGCCTGAAAACGAGAAAAAAGCGTTGAGAGATAGAGCAAGAAGCTCTTCAGAGCAGTATCGCTGGAGTGTTTTGATAAAGAAGCTTGAGGGGATTATTGAATGATGGCTCAAGCACTCCTATAATCTTTCGGCAATTTTTTATATTTAGTTTTATCCTTGACATTTGCCCAGTAAAAACCTTCTTGCCTTAATCTACAGGCAAGACATAACCCACAATGAACCTCTCTTGAAATATAGCAAGAAAAGGTATTTTCTAAATTTACCCCTAGTTTTTTAGCTAGCAAGATTATATCTTCTTTGTCTTTCTTTATTAATGGGGCGATAATTCTTGGTTTATTTTTTGTTGCGATTCTAGAAATATTATTCATTTCTCTAACAAAACTAGCAGAAGTGTCTGGATAGTGCTCCTCGCCCTCATTTTTAAAACCTATAACTATATCTAATTTTCCTTTTAATGTTTCAGCAAAAGAGATAGCATATGCCAAGAATAATAAATTTCTTGCAGGAACATAATACTTTTCGCATTCAATTTTAGTATCTTTCAAGTCTTTTAAGGATATTTCTTTAGATATGCCTGTTCTTGAGTATAAATCTAAAATAATCCTTATCTCTTTAAACTCGACATTAAGCATTTTAACATGATGCCTGACCGCTTTCCTCTCACCTTGTAGTTGTGGCTGTCCATAATCAAAGAATAATATTATGATTCTTTCATACTTCTTTTTTGCAAGATATAATGCTGTTACCGAGTCTATTCCACCGGAGCACAAAACTATTGCTATCGTCATATAGCTATAAAAATCATAACCTTTATAAGTTTGCCTTATCTTAAATAAGCATGCAAAAAAAAGCTTCTGATTTAAAAAAAGGAGATAAATTGAGCGTTGGGGGAGCAGATTTGATTGTTGAAAGCATAGAAGTCTCAGACATAGGCAAACAAGGCACAAAAAAATGCCGAATATCTGCTAAAAAATCTGATGGAGAGCGCATAGTAATAATCCGTCCAGCAGATTACCCATTTAACTGCAAGTAAGATGATAGACATAATAATCGCTTCATATAAAGAGCCAAACTCCACAATTAGGGCAA
>CAYITH010000085.1:0-3523 GCA_964366295.1 Candidatus Woesearchaeota archaeon
TTGCGGAGTATGGAAGCGGATTGGTGATGGCGGTGCCATCGCATGACCAGAGAGATTTTGATTTTGCCAAGAAATACGGCTTGGCTGTTAGATTAGTGATACAGCCAGAAGAAAAAAAATTGAATGAAAAAAATATGGAAGAGGCTTACGAAGATAGTGTTGGAGTGCTTGTTAATTCCGGAGAGTTTTCAGGGCTTGATGCCAGCGAGGCAAAAGTGCATATTACTAAAGCTCTTGAAGCAAGGAAAAAAGGAAAAGCGAGAATACAATATAAATTAAGAGATTGGCTGATTTCAAGACAGAGATATTGGGGAACTCCGATACCTGTTGTTTATTGTGCTGGATGCGGAATAGTTTCTGTGAGTGAGAAAGAATTGCCTGTTCTGCTGCCTGAAAAAGTTAAGTTTGGAGAGGGGAATCCTCTGGTTAGAAGCGAGGATTTTGTCAAGACTAAATGTCCTAAGTGCCATGGAGAGGCGAGAAGAGAAACAGACACTATGGACACTTTTTTTGACAGCAGCTGGTATTTTTTACGCTTTTGTTCTCCTAATTTGGAAAAAGAAGCCTTTGACAAGAAAGCAGTTTCTTATTGGATGCCTGTTGACCAGTATATAGGCGGAGCAGAGCATGCGTGCATGCATTTAATTTATGCGAGATTTTTTGTGAAGGTTTTGAGGGATTTTGGAATGTTGAAATTTGACGAGCCATTTTTACGGCTCTTTAATCAGGGGTTGATACATGGAAGTGATGGAAATAAGATGTCAAAATCTTTGGGGAATGTGGTGAATCCTATAAATGTAATTGAAAAATACAGCGCTGACGCTTTGCGTTTGACCTTAGTCTCGTTGGCATCACCTGACAAGCCAAGCGTGTGGAACGAGGAAAGCGTCGATGGCGGGCAGAGATTTATACACAAAGTTTATGAACTTTTTTCAAGAGTTAAAATTGGAAAATCAAGCCAAATTACAGAACATAAGATAAACTTTGCGGTAAGGGCAATAAGCGAGGAAATCGAGAGGTTTCAATATAATATGGCTGTTATAAAATTAAGGACTGTTTTCGAGCATTTTGAAAAGCAGGAAGAAATAAGCAAGACAGATTTAGAAGCTTTTTTGAAAATGCTTTCTGTGTTTTGTCCGCATGTTGTTGAAGAGCTCTGGGAGAAGATAGGAAATAAGGAGCTCATCTCTTTTGCAAGCTGGCCTGTGTGCGATGAAAAAAAGATAAATGAAAAGTTTGAGCAGCAAGAAAAGATGTTTGAAAATACGATAAAAGATGTTTTGAACATATTGAGAATTATGAAGGAGAAGAAGGGAAAAGAGGGGGCAGGGGTTTTTGTTTATACTATTCCAAGCGAGAAGGAATTTTTTAATATTGCGGAGATAAGCGAGCGTGTTGGCAAACCAGTCAGGATTTTTGCTTCAAATGACTCTGCGAGAGTCGATCCTGAAGACAGGGCTAAACGGGCTTTGCCCGGCAGGCCCGCGATTTATGTGGGGTGAGAAGATTATAGGGAAATGAGAAATTTAATAATAAACTGCGATGGCGGAAGCAGGGGAAATCCTGGAAAGGCTGGAGTGGGAATTGTAGTTAGAAATGAAAATAATGAGATAATAAAAGAGCATTGCGAGAGGATTGGAGTTAAAACAAATAATGAAGCAGAGTATTATGCTTTGATAAAGGCGCTTGAATTGGCTGGAGATTATTCTGGAGAAGAGGTTTTAGTTTATATGGATTCTGAGCTTGTTATTCGGCAATTGAATGGAGAGTATAAGGTAAAGGCAGAGCATCTTTTGAGCTTGTTTGAAGAGGTGAAAGAGCTGGAGAGGAAGTTTGAAAAGATAGGTTATAAAAATGTTTCTCGTGAAGACAAATTTCAGGTGATTGCAGATAGATTGGTTAATGAGGCGCTGGATGCAGGCTGACTGGAAGAAAGGTTTTTAAATAGGGGGGGCGTAGAGGGAGAATGAGAAAACAAGTTTATATTTTAGCAGGATTAGCATTGCTAATAACCTTCGCAGTTTTTGTTTCGGCTAAAATGACTCCCTCTTCTCCAGACGGATATAATCATAATATCGAAGTCTATGTAAATGAGGGATGGAATTTGATTCTTGCTACACCTATAGTGGGGATTTACAAAGGAGACGATTATGCGGATGATGCTATATCTTCGGATAGCGAGATAAAACGGGATAACATAAAAGCGGTTTATTATTATATTTCTGGTCAAAATAAATATGTTCCGATGTATCCAAATGCTCAGGATTATAGAGATTATGTAGCGTCTTTAACCTCTGCAGATGAAAAAACTTATATTATGTTTAGTTCTGTATGGGTTTATTCAGATAAGTCCGGAGTTTTAAAATATCGCAGAGTAGATGTTCCAAAATATCATCAAGTTTCATTAAAGAATGGCTGGAATTTTTTAACAATTACTTCTGAAATGAAAGGAAAGTCTATAAATCAATTAAGAGGAGATTGTAATTTTGAAAAGATTTATTGGTGGAATGGAGAGTCTGATGAAACTATTCAGGGAACAAATTGGAAAGAATTTTCCCTCGACTTTAGATTTAGCGATAAAGGTGAAGGGAGTGTTTTATATGGGACTGGAATGGTTGTTAAGGTTTCAAATAATTGTAAATTAGGGGCAAGCGAGGGGAATGTGCCGAGTGTGCCGAATTTACCTTAAACAAAATAAAAAATAGAAAAATGATAAAATCAAAAAGAGGCTCGATGGGAATGTGGATTTTAATAATCCTCATCTTATTAGTTGTAGGAGCAGGGGTTTATTTTTGGCTTTCTGGTGATGGAAGCTCAATAATTTCTGGCGGAAGCTTGGTTCCTCAGCCGCCTGCTTTGCCTTTGGGGTAAGTGCCGAAAGCCTTAAAAACTTTGAATCTCTTTAATAATTATCTATGTTCATTTTTGCTTATGCAAGAGATTGGCTTGATTAAAAAATGGAAGAATGGTATGATAAGGAAGAAGATATAATTAACATCGAATTGTCTAGTGAAGACTATTGGAAAAGTATAGAGTTGCCTAGTGGAGTTATTATTGATTTGGACAAAAAAGGAAAGATTAAGGCGATAGAGATTTTAAAGGCCAGCAAGATTTTTTCTGGAGATGTTAAGAAGGTTATAGAAATTGCATCTAGATAATTAATGGTTCACTTAAAATATCTCTTTATTATAACTTATAAACCTTATAGCCCTTACGGACTTTTTCAGCTACTATGATGCCGATTTCATCGCCTTTTTTGGCTTCTTGAACTTCTTGGCGATTGATTTGTATGCTTTCTACGGACTGCTCAAAACTTACATTTCCACCTTCTACTCTGATTTTGTCGCCGACTTTTAAAGGTGCTTTTAGCTTTATCGCAGCAGCATTTACATGCGCGAAAAAGTTTTCAATCTCGCCTATTTCTTTTTCTGCCATAATGAATAAAGGATAAAAGGGTATAAAAATATATCGTTCTTGACATAATGGGGTTGTAGTATAGCTTGGCAGTATACCAGCTTCGGGA
>CAYITH010000086.1:0-3505 GCA_964366295.1 Candidatus Woesearchaeota archaeon
ATAACTAAAATTAATCTCGCGCAGAGTTATTTTCAATGGCGTTTCTATCAAGTGCGAAGCACAATCAAGAATAAGTATCAAGTGGCAATTTGGGATTAAATATCCGTTTAAGAGAGGTATAGTAACCCTATACCTTATCTTATTATTCAAAATAGAACTTACACAAATCTCTCATAACACTTCTCATCAGGCATTGGAATTATGCCTTCGAAAAATAACGCCCTCGCTTCAACTTCTTCGCATAATCTCTCAATTCCGTTTATTATGCTTTCTGTTTTAACATAACTCTTGATAACTTCTCTCGCTGCCTGCTCTGAAACTGCTTTCTTTTCCTCAATCTCAAGACAGCTTCCATAGTTGCCAATAAAATCAGAATATTCTTGTTCAACAATGCTGTCCATCATATTTTTCTTAAATGTTAGTTTAAAAATATGATTGTAGTGCGATTATCTCGTAATATCAAAACCTTCTCTGTCTACTATGTCCTGAAAATCTCTGCCTTCTTCCACCCTCGCTTCTTTCATCTCTGCTAAAGCTTCTTCCTCTGGAAAAACCACTGCTGCTTCTTCGCTGATATCCCTCTCTATCTCCGCCACTTCTCATGCCTTTGCTAAAGCTTCCTGACCCTCCTGAAAATCTTCTCCCCTGTCCTCTCGAAAAACCTCCACCCCCTCTTCGCCTATCTCCATACTCTTGAGACAAAAAAGCCACCTTATTAAAATTTGGAAGTTCGCGCCGGTTTATTTTTAATCGCTCATCGCGCACTATTCTTGAAAAGTTTTCATAATCTCTTGAAGCTATTAGAGTTACTGCTCTTCCCTCTTTTCCAGCTCGCGCAGTTCTTCCAATTCGATGGATATATTCTGTAGCTGTTTTAGGCGTATCATAATTATACACATGCGAAACATGCGGAATATCAAGCCCTCTCGCAGCAACATCGCTTGCTACAAGAACATGTATGTCCTGCCCCTTGAACTCATCAATTGTTTTGTTTCTTCTGCTTTGCGTCAAACCTCCGTGTATGGCTGCCGCTTTAACACCCTGTTTTAAAAGATTTCTAGTCAATGAATCTACCTGGTGCCTTGTATTGCAAAAAACCATAACAAGTTCTGAAGTGTCATGTTTTAACATATGCACAAGCAGTGAAAACTTGCTCTCCATTCCAAGATCATAAAACTCCTGTTCTAACAATTCAGGAGAAACCTCGCTCTTTGCCTGAACAAACTCCGGATGTTTCATATACTTTCTTCCTATTGCTTCCACATCTGCATCTATTGTAGCGGAAAATAACAGGGTTTGTCTTTCTTTAGGTATTTCTTCTATTATCGCAGACACATCAGGAAGAAAACCCATGTCAAGAAGCCTGTCAGTTTCATCAATTACAAGTATGGATATATTGTTTGTCTTTAAATTGCCTTTTTCAATCAAATCTAAAACCCTTCCGGGCGTGCCAACAACTATTTCAGAGTGTTCAAGAGCCTGTATTTGTGGCCCATAAGCAATTCCTCCATAGATACACGCAATATTTAATTTTTTATGTTTTGAAAATTTTTTTATTTCCTTTGCAACTTGCTCGCAAAGCTCCCTTGTCGGCACTAACACCATGCTTTGAACCTTGCCAGTCTTTACTGCCTTCTCTATAATTTGAACAGCAAAAGCAAGAGTCTTGCCAGAACCTGTCGCTGACTCCGCTATAACATCTTTTTCTTGCTTTATTATAGGGATTGCCTTCTCCTGTATCTCGCTTGGCTCTTTAAACCCTGCTTCAACTATTGCCTTTAATATGTCTTCGCTTATCTGTAATTCTTTGAAATTCATATTTAAGCCTGTTAAACTTCGTTTAAAAACCTATATATTTATAAAGAAAATGCTTAAAAATTTGCTAACCCCACAGCTTGCTGTGGGGTATTCATCGCAAATTTTTTTGTCTTCGACAATCAGCATTTTCAGTCTTTCAAAATTCGCAGCAAGCTGCGGGGTATTAAACCCAAATTTTGAAATAAATATGGTTTTATTTTAGGATATATGAAAACAAGATTTTCTTATTATGGGGGTCAAAAGTTTGCTCGAGTTCAAATGTTTATTAAAGCATTTCTTGGGATAGTTTTGATTATTTTCGGTATAATTTACTCAATTATTGAAAGAAAAATACTCTACCTATTACTGCCTGGCATTCTTGGCCTAATAGCACTTTTAAATTCTTGGTGGTGGTATAGAAGGCATAAGATTATTGGAGATTCTTCAGAGAATCATTAAACAACAATATGATTTAATAATTCTCAAGCTTAATATCATTAACTGCTCTTTCTTGAACATTCGCTTCAAGTGCAGAATGTTTTATCTCTGCATTAGCTCTTAAACGCTCTTCCTTCTTTCTTACATTTTCTAAAGCTTCATAAAACTCTCTCTTACTTTGAGGCAATCTGCCAATTTCATAAATAAATGAAAGAGCATTTGTTATTCCGCCAATTGTCAAAATTGTGTCTATAGGCACTTTTGCCAATAGCTCTCTTGCACTTACATCCCCCATGCCTGCATGAATAGATACCAGAAGATAAGATGCCCCTAAACTTATAGGGATTACCGCTCCAAGAGTTTTCATTTCTATTTTGTCTTCAGAACTAACTAAATCTCGTGTAAAAAAACTCTGTCCATTCATCACTTTTCTTATAGTTGTCGGAGCTCTAAGAAATCCAACAGTTCCAGCATATAATCCATGCAAAAAATTACCACATAGTTTTGCACCATAAATAACGCTTGGGCGGACTGCCTCAACAACTTTCTCTTCAAAGGACTTATATTCATTTACCATATCAGCAGTTTTTAGATTATTAAAGCTTATAAACCTTTCGCTAAGTAATTACTATTTAATGGTTATCAATTTCCCTCAAACTTGGTCTGGGCATAATAACTAATTCTTGCCTGTTTCAGTGCCTTTCAAATCCGCAGTCAATTATCAATGTCCTTTGCTATAAAGTATAAATCTCTCTGCTTCTTATAATGTTTCAGTTTGGATATATTTGAAATATTATCTTTAATCTGTTCTTTACTGACAATGATGTAACTAATTCAAAAATAACTCTTACTTCTTCGCTACCAAATCAATGCAAACACCGGCAGCTACAGTTGCGCCAGCATCACGAATAGCAAAGCGAGCCATATGCGGATTTTTTGCCTGTGTTTCCAAAACAAGATTTCCAATTGGTTTTATCTTTACTTTCGCAACATCGCCATTTTTCAAAAAGTCTGGTTTTCCAGGAACAGCCTGCCCTGTCTTCGGATCTATCTTTTCAAGCAATTCTATAAACTGGCACGGCACCTGTGCGGTATGCACATGGAACACAGGGGTATAACCCTTAGCAATTACTGTGGGATGTGAAATAACTGCTATTTGAGCTGTAAACTCTTCAACAATTGTCGCAGGTGCAGCAGCATCGCATATAACATCTCCTCTTGCTATATCTTTCTTTCCAACTCCCCTTATATTTATACCGACATTATCTCC
>CAYITH010000087.1:0-3428 GCA_964366295.1 Candidatus Woesearchaeota archaeon
TTGTGAAAAAATGGCTCCGTTGCTTAAAATGCGGCGGTAGAATGTTTACTGACAGATGCCACAGAATTTGCAGAAAATGCCATAAAAGAAACGAAAAGACTCGAAACAAGCACCAATATCCTCTACCAAATGAAAAGGGGGTATATGGCTCTCCAAGAGATTTAATGTATGAATATGACAGTCTTAAAGACCGAGATAAAATAATAAAAGACAGAACTGGAAGAGAGGCATATTCAGAGATAAATGGAAATAGTTCATATCAATATAGTGGCGAAAACCACTCTGCCCTTGACACAAAGGGGCTATTAGATTAAAGCCACTATTAAGTAGTAAAATCATAAGATTTAAATACTCTTTATCTATTAAAATATTATGGCAAATCTAGCAACACTCATAAAAGAATACGACTCTGAAAAAGACCCAAACGGAGCAATTGGACGCGCTCTTGCAGAAGCTGCTTTCGCCAAAATTGGATATGATTTTAACAAAGCGGGAATAATGGCAGAAACCTCAAGAGTAGCTCTAAGAAGGTTTCCAGAAGTGCAAAAAGGAGAAACTATAAACGTAAAAGAGATAAAAAGACTGCTTAGAAACATAAGAAATATAGGCTATCCTGTTAAACCCTATTCTGAAATGGACAAAAAGCAGGCATGGGATTACTTAGCGCAATTAAGAAAGGAAATAAGAGAAGAAGCAAAATTATTTTGCCCTTCCGCTTTAGAAGAAATAGACTATAGGAATATGCAAGCAAAAGAAAACAGGTATTAAAAATCAGAAGCCTTCAGAGGATTTATAAGGAACACTTTCTATATGTGTAAATGGGCCTGCAAATAGGCGACATTATCCCAAGAAGAAGCATCACTTTCGCTGACTTAAAAGACAAAACCATCTTCATAGACGCTTTCAATGCATTATACCAGTTTATTTCATCAATAAGACAGCCAGACGGCACACCCTTAATGGACTCAAAAGGCAGAATCACGAGCCACTTGTCAGGATTATTTTATCGAAACATAAGTCTTCTCATTGATGGTATCAAGCCAATTTATGTTTTCGACGGCAAACCACCGAGCTTAAAATACCGAACTCTTGGCGAAAGAGAACAAATTAAAAACAAGGCAAAGGAAGAGTATGAAAAAGCGAAGGACGAAGAAGACATCGAATCAATGGGCAAATATTCACGCCAGCTCTCAAGACTGAATGAAGAAATAATAGAAACAAGCAAGACTCTTCTTATTGCTATGGGAATTCCAACAATACAAGCTCCAAGCGAAGGAGAAAGCCAAGCGGCTTTTCTCGCCAAAACTTATGGCTACGCTGTCGGCTCACAAGACTACGATACCTTGTTATTTGGAGCTCCACGCCTCATACAAAACCTTACTCTAGCAAAAACAAAAAAAACAGTTTCCGGCACAATTTATATATCTCCAGAAATTATTGAGCTCGAAAAAGTTCTCCATACCTTGCAGATAAACCTCGACCAACTAATCTGTTTAGGCATACTTGTCGGCACAGATTACAATCAAGGCGGAATAAGGGGCATTGGCCAGAAACGCGCCTTGCAGATAGTTCGCCAATACCACCAGCCAATTCTAATATTCCAAGCAGTGCAAAAACAAATTGAACAACAAGCAGAAACAGGCAATGGCTTTAACTGGCAGGAAATCTTCCAGCTTTTTCACAAGCCAAGCATAAATCCTAATGTAACCCTAGAATTCCTAAAATTTGACGAGGCAAAAATCCGCGAAATTCTCCTAAGCTACGACTTCTCCCCAGAACGCATAGGCAACCAGCTTGCCAAACTCCAAGAATCAAAAAGACAACTCGCCCAAAAAACTCTTTTTTAGATAACCTTTTAAACATAATCTCCATAAAATACTAATGAAAAAAGAGATTGTCTTACTAGTTGTCTTTGTTTTATTTAGCCTATCTATCATA
The DNA here is from genome assembly GCA_964366295.1 of Candidatus Woesearchaeota archaeon. Taxonomy (GTDB): domain Archaea; phylum Nanobdellota; class Nanobdellia; order Pacearchaeales; family GW2011-AR1; genus CAYITH01. The sequence goes on from CAYITH010000087.1 coordinate 1,939, forward strand.
TCCGCACAAGAATCGTCCGCACAAACGCAAACTGATTCTTCTAAATCCACCCCGACTGCTCCTGTTCAATCAGCACAAACCGCTTCCCAACCGCCTTCTCAAACTACGACAGAAGAAACTCCCCTATTAGACAAAGAAAAATTCATTCAAAATCTCAAGCAGGTTCCAAAAAGATTCAACGATGAATCAAATAAAGTTCTGGAAAAAGAAATAACACTTTTCCCAGCAGTTAAGCAGATAGCAAGAATAATGTTCGGCTTAAAGCCAACACAGGACATAAACCTCTCTCAACTTATTATTCTCGCGGCACTCTGGCTTTTTGTAGTTATTGTCGCTTCTCTGTCAATTGGATTTATTTCAATGTTTAACACAGCTATCAAGTGGGCAATGGGAATAATCATTGCCTCTCTCGCAGGCTTGACAGGCGCTTACTGGTCCGTCGCTGTCTTCTGGTTTAATATCGGAGATTTATTCAAATTTCTAGAGAGCAAATCAGCAATCGCATTGTTTTTCCTGCTGGCTTTCCTTTTCACAATCGTTTATGCCGCCTCATATCTCGTCAACATTCTGCAAAAACAAGCTATTCTCGCCGGCGCAGAAAGAAAAGGCATTGAAGCCGGCGCAGGCGTTACTCTCGCCAGAAATATGTATGAACAAGCAAAAAGCGGGTAAAAATAATTCTAATCTTCTGCCTGCAACCCTTCAGTATATTTCTCAATAACCCTCTGATTAAGCATGGTTTTAGCCTCCTCGCGGGATTTTTTCGAAGCGTCCAGCGACTTGCTTAAGCTCCTACCGAGATAGTCCAAAAACACCACAACCACTAAAATAATAATTACTGCAACAATTCTATAAAGCCATGCTTCTTTCGCACTCACAATCCAAATAAAAAAATCCGCGACATTCCTGAAAATGCCTATTTGCGCCACGCCGACAACCCCAAGCAAAGCAAGCAGATGCGAGTAAAAAGACCCAAAATAAGTTCCTTTCTCTAATGCATCTCCCATCTTAAAAAAAAGCCAAACCCATAAGATAAAGACTATCAGCATCTTGAAAGTCAGCTCATAATTCATTCCAAAAAGCACAAAAAACACTGTGTTAATCTGCTTGAAAAATCCATCCATTGCTTTAGCAACAGGATTATTTAATATTAATTTCTGCATCTCTTTCAACAAATAACCCTTGTCATCCTGCTGTTTCTCGATTATCTCAGACAGCTTGTCTGCGCCACCCTCAAATTTATTGTTAAGCTCTTCAATTTTTTCATCATTGACTTGGGCGTATACAAATGGCACTATCAAAATGAGAAAAATAAAGAAAATGCTTAAAAATTTGCTAACCCCACAGCAAGCTGGAGGGTATTCATCGCAAATTTTTTTGTCTTCGACAACCAGCATTTTCATTCTGTCAAAAACTTTGCGAAATGGAAAGTTTAAGTTTTTGAGCACTGTCAGAAATTCTATTTCTGAAGTTTCAAAATTCGCAACAAG
>CAYITH010000088.1:0-3390 GCA_964366295.1 Candidatus Woesearchaeota archaeon
CTTCGGCAATCTTAAAAGCTACCGCAGGATCAAGCGGGCCATACTCTCCCTCCAACTCCAATATTCTGTTAATTATTTTTTTATCTTGTATTTGAGGATACCTCACAGATATTAATCCTACAACTTTCTCAGCTAAAGAAGTGGCTAAAGGTATTTCTACTTTATTAACAGGATCAAGCCCTAATGCTCTTGCCGCCTCTGCTGCTAAAAAAACATTTTTCACATTCGCTTCAAGTTCTTTAAATTGCAGTTCAGATTTCATTTTCAGAAAAATCAAGGATTTTCGCCTCGCGCGTTTTTAGATTTAAAACCGGAACCTTGCATGGCAGGGGATGGTTTCCCACCTTCTCCTCAAATGGAGTTATAGACTGCCAGCATGAGCAGGAAATCATTAAAATATTATTATAGGTATCAATCTCAGGCCTGTGCAAATCTCCTGTTGTGATTATATCTGGCACCTCCTTAATTACAAGAGAATCCTCTTCACTATCAGGTATATAAGTTACGAGGGAATGGCTCGGCGCCAAATGTCTTCTCTTCAGCACATGGCGTATTATTCTTGTAGGATAATTAACTGCCTTGCTTACTCTCAACTCATCTATAGAGCTTATAAATCCATGAAAACTCGCCCCATGATACATTAAAATCCTTACCCCTCGTTTTCCATTATTTAATATTTCCACACAAGCAGGATTGCTCACTAGAATAACATTTTTCATTTCATGCAGCAAAGGCGCATAAACATGGGGTATTGCCGGCTGTGGCTCTGCCACCCTCACAGAATCATGTTGCCCAGGACACATGACAATGCTCACATCACTTCTTATTTTCATTAGGTAATGCGCTAAAACATTATATTGTTCTGCAATATCGGGTATAGAAATTAAACTCTCCTGCCCTGGAAAAACACCCACACCATCCACAGTATCTCCTGTGATAAAAAGATATTTTACCTTGAGTGCTTCCTGCCTCTGTTTCTCATCACCCACATTTCCATTAATCCAGTCTAAAAATTTTAAAAAAGGCTTTTCTAAAAAATGTGTCGAGCCTACATGAATATCCGATATAAATGCCGCAGACTCATCATTTTCCAAAAGTGTTTTTTCATGCAAAAAAGAATCGGGATAAAAAATATCCGAAACATATATTTTGTCTTTGTCGCTTATGCCCCTTATTGCAATAATATCATCAAGAAGTATATTGTCGGCTGTTTTGCACAGCTCTTCCTTAAAATGGTTGATTATTGCAACCGTCCTGCCTGTTAAATCCTCTACATCTAATATTATATTCTTATTTTTCGAGACCCTTTTCTGAAAAACTATTCCTATAATGCTGCTCTGTTGTTTCTGCGGCGGCATTTTGCTTATAGAAGTCAAATTGGATAATTCTGCTCTTTGCTGCAATATTTCTTTCAAAAATGTAAATCTATTTCTAAAATGCCGGACAAAATCCTCCACCTCCAGTTTCTTAACCTTATTTCCATATGTTTGTCTTATAATTATTTTTTGCTTATCTTTATACGCGCTATGCGAACTCTCTGCTTTTTTTGAAAGAGTTATGCTTACTCCAAAATTTATATTGATTTTCTCAACTATATCGTCCCCTACGCCCTCTGCAAGAGAATTAATATGTTCAGCAAAGATTTCTTTAGTTAATATCTTTATCCTTGTTCTTTTGAAATTTTCAAGAACTTTTTTTATATCTTCTTCAGGTATAAGCTGAAAAATGCCGAAAACTTCTGGATTAACCAGTATCCCATTTTCTAAAAACCATTTTGTTAAATAATTATTCATCTGATAAAGATAATGCTGTTGATAACAGCTGTTTTACTTTCTGGAGAATTGGTTGTTGTATTCTCAAAGTTATCTCTCTTGTCTTTCCATATCTTCCTCTGCTTACAACATCAGCATTAATCAAACTGAGCATTTCCAATTCTCCAACAAGATCTCCCACTCTCCTTTGAGTTAATATTTCTGTTTTTGTCTTTTTACATAGCTCTTCATAAAGCTGATATATCTCACCTGAAAAAAGCACCCCCCTCTTTTTTTCATAAAGCAAAATGATTGAATACAAAGTAAGTTGCAGTTGTCTAGGCGCAAACTCCACAGTATCAATAATTTTATCCTTATCCATTTTTGAATTTGCCTTGTCAACATAATCAATGCCTACTTTTAATTTCTTGTCTCTTTCTGCCAACTCTCCTGCTATTCTCATCAAATCTAAAGCCCTTCGTGCATCTCCATGCTCCCTCGCGGCAAAAGCAGCGCACTTTGAAATCACCCCCTCCTCTAAAATGCCTTCTATAAAAGCGCTCTTCGCCCTTTGTTGTAAAATCTCCTGCAACTGCAATGCATTATACGGATGAAAAACAACCTCTTCCTCGCCTAAAGAACTTTTTACTCGAGGGTCTAAATTATCTAAAAATTGCAAATCATTGCTTATGCCAATTATGCTAATCTGCGTATTTGTTAGCTCAGAATTAAGTCTTGTAAGGTTGTAAAGAAAATTATCGGAAATTTTATTTACTGCTTGGTCTATCTCATCAAAGATAATAATGCAAAGTTTATTTTGCTTGTTAATAACCTCCAAAAACCTATTATAAACCTCTTCTGTGGGCAATCCTGTAGCCGGAACACTCCCTCCAAATATCTTGGTCAGTTGGGCCAATATTCTGTATTCAGTATCCGCAACTTTTTTAAGTTTGCAATTCAGATATTCTATCCTTAACGAATCTCCTGCTCTTTTTAGCATTTCATTTCGGACAAATTGTATAGAAAGAGTCTTGCCTGTCCCAGTCTGCCCATAAAGAAAAAGATTGCTTGCTCTTTCGCCCCTTAATGCTGGCGCAAGTATATTTGCTATTGCCTCTATTTGCTTTTCTCTGTGAGGCACAATTTCGGGCGTATGTCCTGATTGCAAAACACTCTTATCCTTAAAAATGCTTTTTGTAGCTGCCAAATCATCAAACAACGCCTTTAGCTCGCTCATTTTGCGCCTCGTTCAATTCTTTTAAAGAGTTGATAAGAAACACCTCTCTTATACCATATCACCATCATTTCGTATGGAAACTCAAACACTATATAAACCTTGCCCAAAAATGTCTTCACACCCAAGAAATAAAACACAATTTTAAAGTAAATTTTCTTAAACACATTAGATTACTCCTAAAAAGCCAAATTTCTTATTATTCAGCATATTTCAAATTCAAATTAACAAATTATCATCCCAAATTTAGGTTTAATATCTCCAAATAAGACAAGAATATACTATCAACATCAAAAATTAGGCGAAGATATCTTTAATCCATATTCTATAATAGGCTATATATACTAAAAGGTGATTAGTACAAATCCGGACTAAACTTGCCTCCTTATACATATATAAAATAAC
>CAYITH010000089.1:0-3341 GCA_964366295.1 Candidatus Woesearchaeota archaeon
CTCGCTTACGCTGTGGACTTTAATCCATCGGCAAACAGAGACGCCGCAACCAGGAATCGAACCTGGAGGCCCTTGCGGGCATAGCTTTCCAAGCTATTGCACTACCATTATGCGATTGCGGCTTGAAACATATAATCATAGACGTTGATAATTATCCTATACGCCCTGACTCGATAGGGAAAGACTTATGTCTTTCACTATATACTGAACAAGACAAACCTTTTTAAACTATTATCTTTTAGTTATAAGATGGAAAAAGACATCGGTAAAATCCCGAAGAACGAAGCAACAGATATAATCATTAGAATTGACGATTTTGGCGGAAGGCCCGGCCTGACAATAAGGGAGTATGTCAACTCAAGCCAAACAGGCTATACTGGCTTCACAAAATCTGGCACAAGAATCCCTGCAGACAAATTTTCAGAATTTAAAAAATTGATAAACTCAATAAACGAAGCAGAGCTTGCGGCAATGCCCTCAACACCTCCTTCTCCCCCAGATTCATCTTCTTCAGCACCAATTTCAACAGCACCAAAAAAAGAAGCAAAGACCGAAAAGAAAAAAGTTAATCTTGCTGAAATGGATGATTATTAGTGTGAAATTTTATAAAATCAATTATAATCTATTGACAACTTATTAAAAATAGCATATAATTTATCGTTTATATTTTATCCTGCAAACTGCTCTCACTCGGCTTTTCCTGTTGCAATTTCACTCCGAGAGCTTCAAGCTCTTTTGCATGCGCCTGTATCAGCGTTTCAGTCACCTTAACAATACGAAAAAGCTCATTTCTTTCATTTAGAAGTGTTTGTATAGCTCCTTTATGAAATCCAATTTGCTCTTCCTTGCTTACTGCGGCGGTGTTTTCTGCCATAAAGGTCTAACAAGAAAAGAGTTTTTAAAGCTGCGTATCCAAATATATAAACACATTTTAAACAAAAATGACAATCCGTCAGCCAATCGTTGCAGTAGTAGGTCATGTTGACCACGGCAAGACCAGTCTCCTTGACAATATTAGAGGGAGCTCTGTCGCATCAGGCGAAGCCGGAGGCATAACACAAAAGATTTCTTTCACCTCACTCCCAGTCGCACAAATAAAAAACAAATGCCCGTTGCTTGAAAAAAACAAGCTCGCACTAAAAATTCCGGGCTTTCTTCTTATAGACACTCCTGGCCACGCCGCCTTCACAAATTTAAGAAGAAGAGGCGGCGCTCTTGCAGACATCGCGATTCTTATCATTGACATTATAAATGGAATACAACCGCAGACAGCAGAAGCTATCGCAATACTAAAGCATAATAAAACACCATTTATAATAGCCCTAAACAAAATAGATGCTATTTCTGGCTGGCGCAAGCAGAACAATGCCCTAAAAGAAGATATCGAAGCGCAAAGCGAATTGGCAAAAACAGAATTTGACACAAAACTATACACCCTCATAGGCGCACTTCACAACCACGGTTTTGAAGCAGATATTTTCTACAATGTGACGGACTTCACAAAAAAAATATCAGTCATTCCATGCTCTGCCAAAACAGGCGAGGGCATTCAGGAACTTCTGATGCTTCTTTGCGGTTTAAGCCAAAGATTTTTCGAAAAACAGCTCACTCTCGGAAAAGAAGCTAAAGGAGTAATACTCGAAGTTAAAAAAGACCATGCAATGCAGCACATAGAAGCAATACTTTACGATGGAACCTTAAAAGTCGGAGACAACATAGCAATTGCAACTTTGGACAAAACAATCTCTGCAAAAGTTAAAGCAATTCATGAAATACAACCCCTCTCTTTTGACTTCAGGCAGGTAGAAGAGGCAAAGGCCTCGACAGGGCTTAGAATAATCTGTTCTGAACAAGAATATATCCAGTCAGGAATGCCCTTCCAATCTTACTCGGGCAATATTGAAGAAATTGAAAAAGAGTTTAAAAAACAACTAGCAGAAAGCATAAAAACCGACAAACAAGGAGTAATAGTCAAGGCAGACTCTTTAGGCAGCATAGAAGCGCTCCTTACTTTGTTAAGGCAGGAAAACATACAAGTCATGAAAGCCTCTATCGGCAGCATAAAAAAATCAGATATCTCATCAGCAGCCGCAAATATTGAAAAACACCCTCTCAACGCTATAGTTCTGGGATTTAATGTTAGCATCGACGAAGAAGCAAAAACGCTTGCCAAAGGAATAAAAATTTTGACAAATGAGGTCGTTTACCGGCTTATTGAAGATTATAAAAAATGGCGGACTGAAAAGGAAAAAGAAATAGAAAGAGAAAAATTGCTTTCTCTTGCAACACTTTGCAAGCTCGAAATACTGCAAAACTGCATCTTCCATAATTCAAATCCTGCGATATTTGGAATCCGGGTAGTTGCTGGAAAGCTAAAACAAAACACTCAATTAATCCTCCAATCAGGTGAAGAAATATCAAGAGTAAAAGGCCTTCAACACGAAAAATCAAACATCCAAGAAGCAACAGAAGGAATGGAAATTGCTGTTTCTCTGCCAGGCGTAGCATTTGACCGCCAGCTTAAAAATGAAAAATACCTTTATTCAAATCTCGGCGAAACGCAGTTCCGCGACTTCAAAAAAAACAAAAACCTATTGTCCTCTTCAGAATTAGCTATTCTTCAGGAAATCTCCCAAATAAAACGCAAAGATAGGGTTACTTGGGGAATTTAAATGAAAATGATAAAGAAAATGCTTAAAAATTTGCTAACCCCCAGCAAGCTGTGGAAAACAATTTGCTCTTGAGTAAAATATCTTCTAATTTGCAAGAGCAAATTGTTTTGGGGTATTAAACCCAAATTTTGAAATAAATAATTCTATACTCCAGTATCTAATCCCTCTCTTTCTCATCCTTCTTCCCAACAGTATAACTATCAAACCTTCTCACTTCTATTGTCTCTGGAATTTCAACAGCAGGAGTAATAAATATATAATCTCCTTTCTGGTCTATAACTTTTACGCCTGCTTTTTTTATATTTCCAGCAAACCGCAAATAAGCAGAAGAAATTCCATCTTTTAGCGCATTAATTCCAAACCCATATCTTGCGCTGAAAATATTCTCAAACTTTACCGCTCTTTCTTCTCTCAGTCTTACATAAGGCAGTTCATCTCTCTTTGAAACTTTTCCTTCTAACACTGCCGAAATGTTGCCCCAGCAGTCATAAAAAGTTCCAAAAGTAGTGGCAAAACGCTTTAAGTTCTCATTAAAATAAGATGATTTTTCGCTTTTAAGCTCGCCGATATTTTCCATCAACAAATAAAGGTCGGCCTCAGCTTCAATAAATTTTTCCAATCCAGAGTCCTCACCATCAACCTGTCTGGGCCTTAACATTCTTCTCTGCG
>CAYITH010000090.1:0-3340 GCA_964366295.1 Candidatus Woesearchaeota archaeon
ATAATAACAATTTTAGTTGTGATGGGGTTTGTTATTTCTTATGGAATTATACCTCAAATGTAAATTTCAATAGAGATTTTAGCAATTATATTTTTCTATATTATGCGTTCAGCGCAGACAACTGGCGCTTGATTTCTGCAAGTTCTTGCTCAATGCTCTTGTCTTTTTTAGTCTGTGGAATGTTTTCAACAGATAAAGCATTAAGATTTTTGTGCTTTTGCTCTATTTTTGGCAAGGAAGAAAGCGTTAAGTCCAAAGCAGCCATAAGTTCACGCTGAGTTTTTTTAAGCGCCTGTTTCTTAAAAAAAATGCTCTTTCTTATTAGGCGATAATCTCTTATGCTTTTTATAAGGTTAATAAATGAAATCTTTGCCTCAAGAAAGTTTTTTTTAGCTGCGAGCGCTTCGTTTTTTTCTATGCGGAGATAAACTGAAGAAGTCATATTTTCTGAAACAGCTTGTCTTGTATATCTGAGATTCTGGATTTTATCAGCAGCATTTCTTTTTCCCAGTTTACAAGTTCTGCTTCTTCTTTTGCTTTCGTTTCTTTCAATGAATCCAAAGTTTTTTCTATTTCTGCGAGCTTTTTTTTCATTGCTTGAAAATGCTCAAAAGCGGTTTCATATTTGTCTATATGTATAAACACTGGCTCGTTGGAGACTTCTCTTGTTCTTTTTTCCCTGAATGTTTCTTCTGGAGCTATCTCAAAACTTCTTTGTTCATCTTCTCCTTCTTTGTCTTCTACAGCCTGTTTTACTGCAACCTGTCCTATTTTTTCAGCTATACTTGAATTTGGAAAGCTTGGCAAGCTGGGAATTTTTGCAGGCTCTGTGTGTTCTTCTGGAAAATCCGGAAGGTTTGGAAACTTAGGCAGCGAAGGGCTTAATTCGGGCAGTTTTGGAAAGGAAGGATTTAGCTCAGGCAGTTTAGGAATGCTGTTTTTCGTTTCTTCTGTGTTTTTTTTCCACCATAACATAGCAGTTTTTGACATTTTTGATATAAATATCTTTAGATGAATTTTAAAGTAGTGACAAGGTCATAGAAAGGTATTTATTCTTTTCTGTTTTAGAAGAGGTTATGCAGGATAAACTTCTTGAGAGTGCGGTAGAGAGCGTTTCTGGCAAGACCGGAGTTGAGGTGTCAAAATTTTTATTTGGAAAGAAGAATGTTAACGAGTTTTTAATAGCTAAAAAGATAAAACTTGCCATAAATCAGACTAGAAATGTGCTGTATAAACTGGCAGAAGCAGGATTAATCGCTTTTACGAGAAAAAAAGACAAAAGAAAAGGATGGTACACTTATTTTTGGACATTTAGTGAGCTGAAGGCGTGGGAGCTTGTTCAGAAGATAATTATGCAGAGAAATGCCAATCTTCAGAAACAGCTTGAACATCGTGTGAAGGAAAGATATTATCACTGCGAAAACTGCAATATCGAGGTGAGTGAGGAGGCGGCACTGCTGCATAATTTTACCTGCCAGGAATGCGGTGTTACTTATGAATTAAGCGAGAAAGACAAGCTAATTACAGAGCTGAAAAATAAGATAGTTAAACTTCACGGAGATTTGTCAGCAGTTGCTGGAAATATCAAAGTTTTGAGGGAAAAACAAACTGCAAAAAATATAAAAAATGATAAAATTAAGCAGACAAAGAAGAAGAATGAACGGAGAGCAGTAAGAGAAAAGATGAAGAAGATTGAGAAGAGGATTCAGAAGAAAGCGCAGAAGAAGAATGATAAAAAATGAGTTTTATAGTGAAAGACATAAGTCTTTCCATATTTATTCAAGGCGTAAATGAGGAACTATCAACGTCCTTTGCTATAGGCAAGTTTTAATGAGAAGCAAGATATATAAACTAAGATTATTTTTGAGTTGTATGTTTGGAAAAAAAAGAGGAGCTTTAGCATCGCTGAGTTTGACTAGCTGGATTATTTTAGTGACTGCTTTATTCTCTATAGTGGCATTTTTTTCGAGCAGTTTGTTCAGCTTATTGGCTTTGAATGTGCAGTTTGTAATGGCAAGGCCGTGGACATTGGCAAGCCATATTCTTCTGCATGGGGGGTTTTTTCACTTATTTGTGAATATGTTCTCGCTTTTTTTTATTGGCTCGCTTACTGAAAGGATAATAGGCAGAAAAAGAATGTTCTGGCTTTATCTGATTTCTGGAATAATCGGAGGAATTGCATTTGTTTTTGAAGGGGCAATTGCAGCGGATTTTATTTTGGCAAACGCGCCTGATGTTTATGCTGTCGGAGCTTCAGGAGCGCTTTTTGGAATTGCCGGCGTGCTGCTTTTTTTAACTCCTAATCTTCCTGTTTATGTGATGTTCATACCTATTCCGATAAAGATGAAATATGCTCTGCCATTGATGCTTTTGGCGCTCTGGGTTTTGTCTGCAAGTGCTGGCTTGCCAATTGGCAATTCAAGCCATCTTGGCGGATTTCTTGCGGGATTGGCGTATGGATTTTACTTGAAGAAAAAATATCCCCGCAAGGTTGGCATGATAAACCAGTTCTTTAGATAATATGGGAACAAAATATATTTTAAGGCAGTATAAAGTCGCGTTTAATTATTTGAAAGAGTGCAAGAATTATCTCCTTGCAGTATTTCTAATATTTTTGTTTTCAGGTGTTTTCGGGTTTATATTTCCTGTTTTTTTGTCTGAATTGATAAAAGAGTTTATCAAAAGCATAATTGAAAAAACAGCAGGACTTGGAACATTTGAGCTTATTTTTTTCATAATAAAAAATAATATTACGAGCGCTTTTTTTGGTATCCTGCTTGGCGTGGCGCTGGGAATTTTTCCAATTTTGATGGCAATGCTTAATGGGTATGTGCTGGGGTTTGTTGCGAATAGTGCTGGAAAGACAGAGGGATACCGCGTTTTGTGGCAGTTGTTGCCGCATGGGATGTTTGAAATTCCAGCGATTGTTATAAGTCTTGGAATAGGGATTAAGATAGGAATGTTTATTTTCGCAGGCAGGAAGAAAAAACAGCTTGCCTATGATTTAACTAATGGGCTTAAGGTTTTTCTGCTTATTGTTTTGCCATTGCTTTTGATTGCTGGAGTGATAGAAGGCGTGTTGATTATTTCGGGAAGGTGAGGGTTTTGAAAAACAGGTCTTACTTTTTGTATACAAATGCGAGATTTCCACTTTTTAGAGTAACTTTTACTCTTTTGTAAGCAGGAGTTTCGTATTCATCAAGGGCTTTTAAGTCGGTTTCTTCTATTTCTAAAATTAAACCCTTTATCTCTTCGCTTGAATTATTGTCTTCTTCAATTATAGGATATATCAAAGGACGCTGAAAATTTACCAAAAATGCGCCTTTGATACTAAGAAAAT
>CAYITH010000091.1:0-3331 GCA_964366295.1 Candidatus Woesearchaeota archaeon
ACGAGAAAACAGGCAATTATGGACAAGAGAAACCGGCGTTTCTAGGCTTTGCCTCTACAGGGCCCTTGACGCGAACTCCAGCTACGTGGATTTGGCGAATTCTTACGGCGTTGGTCGGGTAGTCTTACGCATTGCCGACTTCCATGCCGAACTCAGGTCGAAACTAAATAACGGCACGAAGAGCTGTTGAAAATTTTTAAAAAGTTCAATCAATCTTTATCTTTTCAGGCAAAGAATCATAAATTTTTATCAAACCCCTTAAAGGAGAGTAATACATTCTAAGTCGCACAATTGAAAAAAACATTTGTGGCCCCGCTTTTTTCAAGTTTATCTTGCTGTATGCTTTATCGCTCCAAGTTGTGGGCAGTTCTTTAATCTTAAATCCATATCTCTTGCACAAATAAAGCAGATTCACATCAAACGCCCATTTTGTTATTTTCATTTCAGGTATAATTTTTTCAACCACGCTACGCTTAAACAGCTTAGCGCCGCATTGTGTATCTCTGTAGTTTAAAAATAACAAAGCCCGAATCAAAAAATTAAAAACCCTAGAAGCCACGATTCTTTGGAAGGTCGGCTTAGGCTCTACAACTGCCCCTGCGAGATAACGCGAAGCAATTATTCCATCACTCTTGCCAAGATTTTTGTAAAGCTCAAAAAAAGCTTCAGGAGATGTTGCCATATCAGCATCAACAAATCCAATAATCTCGCTTTTCCCATTTAACGCTTTTTTAAATCCTTCCAGCACTGCAAAACCTTTTCCACCCTGCGTAAAATCAAGATGTTTTATTTCTTTGAAATTTTTTTCTGCTTTTTTCACCACGCCGACAGTATTGTCTTTGCACGCGTTAGCAACGACTATTATTTCGAACTTATCTATCTCTTTTTTCTTCACCCTTTCTTTAAAATATAACTCATATTCTTCTAAAGTTTTGTCTATTCTTTGCTCTTCATTATGCGCAGGAATTATTATTGATATCATCTTTTAATTAGATGGATTAAACCCATCATGATTATTAAAAATATCTGTGTAGCCAGCAGAGAGGTCATAAACTGCATTATTGTAGCATGAAACATAGATATTAAGATTATCTGAATAAATATAGCCAGCAGTATAATATAATTAGCCTTATAATTGTTATTCGACAGGTTGTAAAAAGCAAACATATTGCTTATAGACAGAAGGAACATCGCAGCCCCCGGATAAACTAAAAATTGCACAAAGGGCATATATTCTTGCCCAAAGAATAACTTAACAATTGTTGAAGGAAATAATGCATATATTGTCAGGGCAATTCCACCTATTAAAGCTACGCTTATAAGTGCCTTCATAAGCGGAGACCCAACTTTATTTTTTGTATCATAATGCTCTGACATGAAAGGAAACGCAGCCATGCTTATAGGGTTTGTTGCGAAAAAAATTGCCTTTCCAAGGAGCGCAATCGCCGCATATTTTCCAGCTATATCCGCAGGAAAAAATCGCTTTATCAATATTAGGTCAAGACTGTATAACAAAGTTATCCCTGTCAGAGTTATCAAAACAGGTAAAGAATACCCATAAATTCCTTCTGCCTTGAAATTCTTTTCCTTATCCTTAAAAATATCCTTTATCAGCAAAAACGACACTCCAAGCGAAATAAAAAAAGACATCGTATACCCAATTATTGCCCCATAAACTCCGATAGCCATTATCAAAGCTATCGAAATAGCTACTTTAGTTATTCCCTCGCTCAAATAGCTTATTCCGAACTCCCTGAACCTCTTCATTCCTTGAAAAGCCCCCCTGTAAACTGATAAAGAAATCATTGCAATTCCGAGAAGCGCACTCAAGACTATAATTCCTGCATCTATGTTTAAAAATTTTCCAACAAAGGGCGACAAGAAAGCAAGCAATATAAATAGCAATAAACTTATCTTTATGAATTTTGAGTTTGTCTTTCTTACTAACTCTCCAACATTTCTGCTTTCTCCTCTTGAGATAAACAAGGTTGTATATCTGGAGATGATTGTTAGAATGCTTGAACTTGGTATTATTAACACATATACGAGCCCCATAAAAACCGCAACACTGCTGTATCCTTCGCTTCCAAGCATTCTCGCCGATATAAACTGAAACAGGTAGTTTAAAAAATTGTAAAAGTTAATAACTACAAACAGGTAGATGCTTGAATCAATTACTCCTTTATTGTCAAAATTAAACAACCTCGGCATATTAAACCCCGCTAAAAATCGCGTTCTTGAATATTGCAAAACCTGCTAAAATAATCAATATCTGCATCGCATTTATAAAATAAACCACATCCTTTTCATAAACCTTCTTTTTTATTTTGCCCAGCATGAATATTGCTATATGTTCAACTCCATAAAACTTGTTATATGCCATTTCTAAACTATTATCCTTATTTGGTTTCCCAAAAGAATACTTCGCTAGTCCGCCTCTTAATTTAAGAAATGTCTCAGCAACATAAATCATAAAGAAGAAGAAAGCTATCTTTTCTAAATTTCCAAGTATAGCTGCTATCGCAATAAGCCCTCCGACAGGATAAGTCATAACATCTCCCGGAAATACTTTTGCAGGAAATTTATTGAATTTATAAAATGCCAGCAAGCTGACCGCCATTATCAGCAATATAAAGCCGAGCCAGCTGTTTCCAGTTATTGCAGAGACTATTGCAAGCCCTAAAAGAATTAAAAGTCCTTGGCTGGCCTCTAATCCATTAAATCCTGCAAGGAAATTAAAAGTAGTCGAGGCTCCGGTTATTCCGAGAGGTATTAGAAAAAGAGGAAATAGCAGTCCGATATCCACCTTGCCAAAAAAAGGGAAAACCATTGTTGAGGTTCCAGCATTTATCACAACAAGAGGTATGGCTGCAAAAATGCACATTAGCAGTCTAAATCTCTTGCTTAACCCTCCGTGCTGCCAGCCTAGCAAATCATCAATTATTCCTATTCCTGCAAGTATTAGGATAGAAGACATCAAAGCCAGGATTTCTATTACCTTGCTGTTATCATGAAAAACAAAAGTTTTTATTGCAATATAAGCAAAAACGCCCAACACAAATCCTGTAACTACTCCAACTCCTCCGCTTCCAGCTACAAGAGGCCTTTTAAATTTATTCCGGTCTTCCCACATTAAGCCCACTTGCTTTGCTTTTCTTATCCAAATTTTTACAGCAAAAAATGTTGCAAAAAACGCTATCAACAAAGCTAAAATTAACAGCAACCTCATGCCTTTTAAACATAAACCTGCTTTTTAAACATTAAGAATTCGCCTCTATGTTGTATCCCGTTAATATTTCCCAACGACATACTTTTTAGTTTCTTCATTTTG
>CAYITH010000092.1:0-3320 GCA_964366295.1 Candidatus Woesearchaeota archaeon
CCTAAAACAAGGCTTCTAAAAAAAGTGATTATAGAAGATGCTGTCAAGGCAGATGAAACTTTTTCAAAACTGATGGGCGATGATGTTGAGCCAAGAAAGCAGTTTATAGCTGAAAGAGCAGCAGAAGCAGAGGTGGATTTTTAAGATGGCTGAAAAAGAAGACAATCACGAAACAGAAGTTGAGGAAGAGATAGAAAAAAAGGAGAAAGAGAGAAGGGAAAGAGAGCAGATTGGCGAGGAAAAAGGTGTAATTGGCGCTGAAATTGTTGAAGAGATGGAAAAGTCGTATATTGATTATGCGATGTCTGTGATTGTGCAGAGGGCGCTGCCTGCTGTTGAAGATGGGCTGAAGCCAGTCCATAGAAGAATTTTATATGCTATGAATTCTATTGGTTTGGATTCAAGCAAACAGACAAGAAAATCCGCTACAATTGTCGGCGAAGTTATAGGAAAATACCATCCGCATGGAGATGTTGCAGTTTACGATTCTCTTGTTCGCATGGCTCAGGATTTTTCACTTCGTTATCCTCTGGTTCATGGACAGGGAAATTTTGGTTCTATCGATGGAGATTCTGCGGCAGCATATCGTTACACTGAAGCGAAACTAAGCAAGATATCTGATGAATTGCTTACGGATATTGATAGTGAAACAGTTAAGATGAACCCTAACTTCGATAATTCTGCTGAAGAGCCGGAGACTCTTCCTGCCAAGCTTCCAAATTTATTGTTGAATGGGGCTACGGGGATTGCTGTCGGAATGGCTACAAATATGCCTTCACATAACTTAACAGAGGTTTGCGAGGCAATAATCGCATGCATTAACAAGCCCGATATTAGCATAGACGCTTTAGCAGAAATAATTCAAGGCCCTGATTTTCCAACTGGCGGGTTTGTTATCGGCGAGGGCATTACTGAAATGTACAGGACTGGAAAAGGAAGATTAATAATGCGTGGAAAAACAAGCATTGAAGAGCATAAAGGAAGGCCTGCAATAATCATAACTGAACTGCCATATATGGTTAATAAGGCAGAATTAGTTCATGAGATAGCCAGACTTGCGACAGAAAAGAAACTTCCAGATGTTTATGATTTAAGAGACGAGTCTGCAAAAGGAAAAATACGAATAGTTATAGAGCTAAGAAAAGATGTTGACCCAAAATACACTCTGAATAAACTTTATACTTTAACACGGCTTCAGGACAGATTTGACGCTAATATGCTTGCGCTTGTTGGCGGAAAGCCAAGAGTATTAAATTTGAAAGAGCTGGTTTCAGAATATATAAAATACCGGCAGATTATTGTAAGAAAAAGGAGCGAGTTTGAGCTTAAAAAAGCTGAAGAAAGGATTGAAATTGTTTTAGGATTGCTGATTGCGTTAAAGAATATAGATGATATTGTTGCGTTAATAAAAAAATCAGAAGATGCAGAAAATGCCTTAAATGGATTAGTTAAAAAATTCTCGCTTAGTGAGAGGCAGGCAAAGGCAGTTTTGGAAACTAAATTGCAGCAGTTGACGCGATTGGAAGATGGAAAGCTTAGGGATGAGGAGAGAAAACTGAAGGAAAAAATAAGTGAGCTGAAAAAAATACTTGGCGATGAGAAAGAAATACTTTCCATGATTAAGCACGAAGTTTCAGAGTTGAAGAGAAAATATGGCGATGAGAGAAGAACGCGAGTTTTGAAAAAAGTTGCTGAAATTTCTGAAAAAGACCTTGTAGAAAAGAAGGATGTGGCTATACTTCTCACTTCTTCCGGTTACATAAAGAGAGTGGATGTTGATGCTTACAAGGAGCAGAAGAGAGGCGG
Organism: Candidatus Woesearchaeota archaeon; assembly: GCA_964366295.1. Classification (GTDB taxonomy): domain Archaea; phylum Nanobdellota; class Nanobdellia; order Pacearchaeales; family GW2011-AR1; genus CAYITH01. The sequence continues at coordinate 1,807 of CAYITH010000092.1, forward strand.
AGCAGGATTGACAGGAAGCGATTTGAAAGAAGAGGATTTTGTCAGAAATTTAATAACCTGCTCAACTCATGATTATCTGCTGTTTTTTACCACTCGCGGCCGCGTGTATTGGCTGAAAGCAAATGATGTTCCGGCAAGCGAAAGGCAAGGAAGAGGCAAGGCGATAGCGAATGTTCTTGACCTTCATGATGAAAGTGTAGCCAATGTTATGGCTGTAAGGAATTTTGAGAGCGGTTATTTGTTCTTTGTGACTAAATTGGGAATTGTCAAGAAGCTTCCGTTGAAGGATGTTTCAAAGCCGAGAGCTACTGGGGTGCGCGTGATAAATTTGCCTGCTGATAATTCTGATGTGCTGATTAATGTTCGTGTTGTTGCAGATGGGCAGGAAGTGTTGTTGATAACGAAGAAAGGGCAGGCAGTGCGTTTTAGCGCAGATGAAGTAAGACCCATGGGCAGGTCTTCTTATGGGGTGAAAGGCGCAGAGCTTGGCAGAGGCGATGAAATTGTGGCTCTGGAAGCATTGCCTGCAGATGGCAAGACCACTATTTTAACAATTACTTCCAAGGCTTTTGGAAAGCGCTCGGAGTTGGAAGAATACAGGAAGACTTCAAGAGGCGCGAAAGGAGTGATAAATATTGATGTCAGCGACAGAACTGGCGAGGTTATTTCTTCGTTGTCAGCAGATGATAAGGATTCAATAATTGTCACAACCACAAAAGGCATGGTATTAAGGACAAAAGTTAAGGAGTTAAGAGTTATGGGCAGGGCCACGCAAGGAGTTCATATTGTGAAGCTGAAAGAAGGCGACAAGGTGGCGGATGTTGTTAAGGTGCCAAGAGAGGAAGCTCCAGAAGCAGAGGTTATTGGTGTTGTTGAAGAGGAGAAGTAAATAAAATTGTTCTATATAAGACTTATATAAGAAAGGTTTATAAATTGTCATATTGTAAATGAAATATGATAGAATTACAACTAATATCTGGGTCAATTGCTGATTTAAAGTGGTTTCAAGAACATTCTTCTATTATTCAGAATGAGCATAGTGGGGAGTTTGTCGCAATAAAAGATAAAAAGATAGTTGAAAGTGATTTGAGTGCCCTCGCACTTTTAAAGAAATTAGAGAAAAAAGGCAAAGATAACAATTCAATTTTGATAAAACATGTTGTTCCGAGAAATGAAATTGTTATTTTATGATGAAAATTCCTTTATTTACTTCTTTAAATCAATCAGAAATGAATTACTTAAATAATGCAGTTTTATTAAAAAATCCCAGACAAATGCTAAATACTACATTTATTTTAGACACTGGAAGTCCTACTACCATATTGGGATATTTTGATGCACTAAGGCTTCAAATTCCATTCAAGGAATTACCTCTAGGAAGAATAGTAAGAATTGGAGGAAGAAAATTTCAAGGATATAGTTATGATCGGCTAACATTTGTTTTTAAAAGTGAGGATAATAAGCTAATATCTGAACAATTTTCAGTATGTGTTGTCAAACCAACAAGTAATAAA
>CAYITH010000093.1:0-3254 GCA_964366295.1 Candidatus Woesearchaeota archaeon
CCAGAACTGCAGGAAATTAACTTTAAAAGTTTTCAGAAGGCGATAGAATCCTGCATTTCAGAAAAAGTGGAATTTGCGCTTATATCTGGAGATTTGTTTGACTCTGCTTATCCCCCTATAGAAATCTTGAAAGGCACTTTCGCAGAGTTGAGAAAGCTAAAAGATGCAAGCATTCCTTGTTATATTATCGCAGGCAGCCACGATTTTTCTGCTTCTGGAAAAACATTTCTGGATGTTCTGGAGAAAGCAGGATTTTGCAAAAATACTTTTCTTCCAGAGATAAGGGGAGAAAACATCCTGCTAAATCCTGTAATTGAGGGAAGCGCGGCGATTTACGGGTATCCGGGCAAAAAGGCGGGCATGGAGGTTTCAGAGTTAAGAAAAGTAAAACTTCAGGATGCTCCGGGCTATTTCAAGATTTTCATGCTTCATACAAGCCTCAAAGAAGCTGTTGGAAATCTTCCCATAGAAGCAATATCTGAAGCAGAATTGCCTTCAGCGGACTATTACGCTTTAGGGCACTTGCACATAATTTACCAAAATAACCGCTTTGTTTATTCTTCTCCGACATTTCCAAACAATTTTCTCGAGCTAGAAGAGCTGAAAAATGGCGGATTCTGCATAGTTGACACAAACCCTTTCAGCATAAAAAGGATTGCTCTCAAGATTAAGCCAGTCCTGCCTTGCTCAATTCAGCTTTCGAATTCTTTGACAGCTACAGAAACAATAGTTTCTGAGCTAAAGGAAAGGGCGCTTTCTGATTCAGTTGTCCTATTAAGGCTGATTGGTTCGCTTTCACAAGGAAAAATTTCAGATATAAATTTTAAGGCAATAGAGTTAATACTTAAAGAGCGCGGAGCATTCGCATTTTTGAAAAGCACCAGCGATTTATTCTCTGAAAATCCCGAAGTGTCATTTGAAGCTGACTCTATGGAATCTATGGAAACCCAGATAATAAGCAGTTTTTCTGAAAAAAATTCAGGAGATTCTCAGAAGTTTAATCACCTCCTGCCCTCGCTTTTCCACGCTTTAAGCATTGACAAGCAGGAAGACGAGAAATCCTCGGTTTTCCTCGACCGATTAATGAGCGAACTGAAAAAAACATTCAATATAAACTAAAATGAAGAAAAATAAATTTTTCAGACTTTTAAACCCCAATCGAGATTTAAAATGATAATCAGAAGAATAATCCTCCAGAATATAAGAAGTTATGAAGAGCTTGATTTAGAGCTACCCAACGGCTCAATTCTGCTTGCAGGAGATATTGGCACAGGAAAAACCACCATATTGCTTGCAATTGAGTTCGCGCTTTTCGGTTTGCAGCCAGGGCAAAGGGGAAATTCATTGCTTCGGCATGGCACAGAAGAGGGCAAAGTTGTTCTGGATATAGAAGTTGAAAACTCTCAAATTTCAATTTCCAGAATGCTTAAAAGAACAAGCAAGACAGTCTCTCAAGAAAATCCGTCCATAACAATCGACGGCAAAATAGAAGAGCTTTCAGTAAGCGAATTAAAAAATAAGGTTCTCGCAATACTGGATTATCCTGGAGAATTCGCCAAAAAAACAAATCTTCTTTATCGCTTCACAGTTTATACTCCTCAGGAAGAGATGAAGCAGATAATTCTGGAAGATACAGAAACGCGCCTAAACACTTTAAGGCATATTTTTGGAATTGACAAATACAAACAGATAAAAGAGAACACCACCCTTGTTACAACAAAGCTCCGCGAAGAAATGCGCTTGAAAGAGGGGCAAATATCTTCTTTGGAAGATTTAAAGAATAATCTTACAGACAGAAAATCTTCTCTTGAAAAATTGCGTGAAACAAAAATCTCTTCAGAAGCCATTTTTCAAAAAAATAAGGAAGAGAGGAAAAAAATAGAGCAGGAGATGTTGGATTTGGAAAAAAAGAAAGATGAAAAGAAAAAATTTGAGCAGGAAATAGAAAAAACAAATATTCTTATTACCGGAAAAAACGAATTGATTTCAAGCCTTGCCAAAGAAGAGCATAATATTGAAAAAGAGATATCTGAGCTTAAAAAGCACCAGTTCAGCAGGGATAAGCTTGTTTCTCTTGAAAAAGAAAGAGAGGAACTAAAGGTTAAGATGGACGATTTGCAGAAGGTCTATACCGAGTCGCTTGGAAGCCTTAAACATCTGGATTCAAAAATAAAAGAAGTAGAATCTACCAAAGATAAATTTTCTGGCTTAACTTACTGTCCAACATGCCTCCAAAATGTCTCTCATGTCCATAAAGCAAATGTTATCCACAAGTGCGATGAAGAAATGCAAAAATGCAGAAGCGAGAAAAAAGCTCTTGAAGATGAGAAAGACAAGGTGATTTTAGAGATTTCAAGTGCTAAAAATACGTTTGTAAAAGTTGAAAAAGAAGTTTCAGAATTCAAGATATTAAGCGTAAGGCTTGAGCAATTAGCCGAAAAAGAAAACCGAAACAACGCAATAAAAAAACAGCAGGCTGAAGTTAAGAAAGACATAAGTTTTCTTGAAAAGCATATCTCTGGATTAAAAGATTCTATCCGTGATTTTTTTAAATATGACTCTTTATGCCAGCAAAAAGAAAAAGAATTTAGAGATGCGTTAAAAAAAGAAAGAGAGTCTGAAATACTTTTAGCCCAAATTATCAAAGAAATAGACATAACTCACAATTTGATATTAAAATTTGAGCAGGAAATATTGGAAAAAGAAAAAATAAAGAAACAGCTTGTTTATCTTTCAGAAGTTCAAGACTGGCTTTCAACTGCATTTCTTGATATTGTTTCATTAACCGAGAGGCAGGTTATGCTTCGCCTCAAAGATGAATTTTCAAAACTTCTTAACGAGTGGTTTACCGCGCTTGTTCCGGAGAATCTTACAGCTAGGCTGGACGAAAACTTCAATCCTATTATTGAACAGCAGGAGTTTGAGCTGGATTATAGCTATTTATCCGGTGGAGAAAGAACAGCTGTCGCACTTGCTTATCGTCTTGCTTTAAATCAAGTGGTCAATACCCTGCTAAGCAAGATTAAGACACGGGATATAATAATTCTTGACGAGCCGACAGACGGCTTTTCAGAACAGCAGTTGGACAAGATGCGCGATGTTTTGCAGCAGCTTTATGCCAAACAGTTAATCATAGTGTCACACGAGCCAAAAATAGAGTCCTTTGTTGAGCATATTATTAAAATTCGCAAAGATGACAGGAAGAGCAGGGCGGAGGCTTTGTCCGGAGTTCTAAAAAATAAAACCGAAAAATA
>CAYITH010000094.1:0-3202 GCA_964366295.1 Candidatus Woesearchaeota archaeon
ATAGGATGAGACCAGTCAAGTCGCAGTTTGGTAAAGCATTAATTCTTGCAGTTGCTTATGGCGCGACTATAGGCGGCATTGGAACACTTATTGGCAGCACTCCCAATGTGATAGCACAGAAATTTCTGACAGAACATAATATTACCTTTGGTTTTCTTGAATGGGGATTAAGAGGATTTCCTTTCATGGTCTTGATGATTCTTATCAGCTGGTATATTCTGCTCAAGATGTTTCCCTCTGAACGACGCTTCTTAAAAATGCAAAAACATGTGCATCCTTTTACTACAAAACAAATACAAGTAGCAACAATCTTACTGCTCACTGTGCTTCTTTGGATAACAGAAGGGTTGCATGGATTTCACAGCAGTGTTATTGCTTTAGTTCCTGTAGTGCTCTTGTCAGTTTTCAATCTGATAGACACTAAAGACTTTCATAAAATTGGCTGGGACTCTCTTATTCTCATTGGGGGCGGCATTGCTTTAGGCATGGCTATTGATATTTCTGGTTTGGACGACAGTATTTCTCATCTCCTCGGAACTTCACTGCTCTCGCAACATTATTTTATAGTGCTCTTAGTCATGGGATTTATAGGCATTATTTTGACTAGTTTTTTAAGCAATACCGCCGCTTCTGCTGTATTTATTCCTATTATCACTGCGCTCGCTACAGTTCTTAACACAGATATGACTAACTTAGTTGTCGCTGCTTCTATAGGCGTGAGTTTAGACTTCATACTTCCTATGGGAACACCACCTACCGCGATGGCGCATGCCACTGGATATGTGCATATCAAAGATTTGCTCAAAGCCGGCTTGCTGATTTCTCTTGCCGGCGGTCTGCTTATGGCTATTTTAGCCTACTTTACCTGGGTGCTCTTCTAAAATCATGAGCTGTAAAGTAAACGTCACCTAAAGAAGTGATAATGGAGAGTTTTAGATTGCCTCACTTCGTGAGAGATATTACTAACCAAATGTCAGAATTTTATCAAATTTTTCCACCATTTCAAGCAAATCCTTCTGGTGACCTATCACGCAGACCTTGCTCCCAGTCTTTTGCCTCATCTTCAGGCAGCTCTCACAAGCGAGAATTTTTCCCCCATTGTCATAAAAAAAGCTAATCTGCTCTCTTATGTTGAACTCGCTTTTTATTTCCTCGCTCTCAACACCTTTCCCATATAGGAACACTCTTACTTCATGCCCAGCTTTCACTGATGTGACACCAAACCTAAAAGCATTCCAAACTGTTTCAGGATCATTTGTGTTTATTATAATTCCAAGCTTCATACACCATCGCCCCTATCACATTCTAATAAATCATATAGAAATGGAGGAGCTAAATCATTTGCGTGCTCCTTTAAGAATTTTGAAACTTTCAATCCACGCTCTTTATCAGTATGAAATAAGACAAACCACGCAAGCCAAGAATAGATATTAACATAACTTGAAGCGGTGATTTTAATATTTGGAAAATTCTCTTTCAAAAAAGAGATGGTTTCCTCCTGAGTTGGCAATTGATAATCAACATGTTCACGAATAAACTTATTATCTAGGACAGATAAAACGGCTTTTTGTGCGTCCATACTTCTTGCTTCTGGAAAATTGATGAATAGCTTTGATCGAGTAACACGTACAAGTTCCTGTAACAATTTTGGTCTATCTCCGCGCGGTAAGTGCTCTAACGCGTCAATGCTTATAACCACATCAAAATGTTTATCTGGAAATGGTATGGTTAGACCACTTCCACCAGTAGTTTGTGGATCAATAACCCATACTTTTAGCTTAGGCACAAATAACGCGAACGCTCCGTCAAACCCGCCAACATCTAATATAATAGTATTTTTCTTAAGATTAAGTTTATTCACGCGCTCCGCTACCCTGTTGATACGCATAAAACGATCAAATTCAATAGATGAAGTGTTAAATTCTAAGACTTTGGCTTGTCGAACTCCGTTCACTCCACACTCAACGAGCTCCACTGTTTTTTGCGCTTCAATGGGCGCTTCAATCTTCATCTTCTCACCACTTCTTTTCTCATTTCTTCATATTGCCTTTTGCTAATATCTCCTGAAGCGTATCTTTTTTTGAGAATTGTCAATGCCTCGTCTTCTCTTTTAGCGCCCTGTGTCGCGTTAATAAGAGTTATAACCATCCATATTATAGCTCCCAAGAACAACAACATAAAGATGAATCCGAATCCCATGCCAAATCCCATCATGCCATAGCCGCCCATCCCAAAATTGCCAAACAAGAAAAGCAATGCGACGGCTACAACAATCCAGATCCACATATTTTTATTTTCTTCCATAAACATCATTCCTCCAGATTATTTTTTATATCATCAAACTGCTTTTTTGTTATTTCTCCTCTCGCAAATCTTTTCTTTAAGATGCTGAGCGGGGTCTCAGAAGATGATTCTTTCTTTATTCCGAATTTGTAGACAAACCACGCTATTAAAAAGATGACTGTTATGGGAAGCAGTATCCACATAATGTTCCAATAGCCATAATTGCCATAGCCGTAAACCCTAGGGTAATTGCCCATTATACCTCCACCCATCATTCCGCCTGTATTTTCGTCGCAATACATCGTTTTTGCCATATTAATGTGAAACTGCTCTTCAGCCCCAGAACCTTCTTTAAGACCCATCATTTTATGCATAAGCTCATGGGCTTCGCCCGGATGCATTTGCTCCATGTAGTATTCACCGATAATTTCTAGCTGAGAGTCTGATAAACTTTCGCAATCTATTTTTGAATCAATCAGATTTTTAGCTTTGTTGATTTCTTGTTGTGTGACTGCATTGACTAAACCAAAACTTAATAATAAAACAGCGATCAAAACAAATATTATCTTTTTCATGTTTTTACCTCACAACTTTTTGATTAGTTTATCATTTGTCTTTAATTTCTCTATCAAAACTTCTCTTATTATGTCAAACGCCTTGACAATTTTTGAATTTGAAAGTTTATAATAGACATTTTTGCCTTTTCTGTTCGATGTAACAATATCTTTAGATTTCATAATGGACAAGTGTTGGGAAATATTCGCTTGACTTAACTTTGTTTTTTCTATTAATTCTGTTACTGACAACTCCTTATCCCTCAAAAGATTCAATATTTCTAATCTTGTTGGATTTGAAAATACTTTACACATTTCAGCGTGGATTTTATATAATTCTTTCATAATAACATATTAGAATATTC
>CAYITH010000095.1:0-3131 GCA_964366295.1 Candidatus Woesearchaeota archaeon
CCCCAAAACGATTTGCTCTTGCAAATTAGAAGATATTTTACTCAAGAGCAAATCGTTTTCCGCAGCTTGCTGCGAATTTTGAAACTTCAGAAATAGAATTTCTGACAGTGCTCAAAAACTTAAACTTTCCATTTCGCAAAGTTTTTGACAGAATGAAAATGCTGATTGTCGAAGACAAAAAAATTTGCGATGAATACCCCAAAACGATTTGCTCTTGCAAATTGAAAACTGTTCTACTCAAGAGCAAATCGTTTTCCACAGCTTGCCGGGGTTAGCAAATTTTTAAGCATTTTCTTTATTAAAAATATGAGAATAGAAATTATTCAGGAAAGATTTAAAATTTTAAGTTCAATAAGGGGCTTTCCCAGAGCAATGAATAATATTAGTAGGGCATCAAAAGAGTTAAGCCAAGAATTAAAGGTTAGAACAATTTTCTCTCCCCAGCTATTTAATCTTGCTTATTTACTTGGAATAGAAGGATTTATTTCCTATGATTCAGAAACAGGTGAACCTCCTCTTTCTGTCGCATCTCCACAAGAAACCGTTTTAAAAGCTTTCCCCGCTGCAGATATTCGGGCTCTTTCCCCAACAAGTGTAAATCAAAATATTTATAGAAATGCTTATTTACTAAAGGGTGCAAAAGAAGCCATGCAAACATTATTTGCCCAAGCAGATTTAGACGCTCGTTATGAAGCTTCTGAAGACTTTCAGGCGGCGGCAGGTCTTCTAAAAATTCTTTAAACACGCCCAAACTTCCTGCTTTCGCTTAAATCTTTCAGCTAACGGAAAACTTCAAAAATCCTTAAAAAACCTCTTAAAATCTATTAAATTTCCTCTTAAAACCCCTTAAAAATACCAAAAAAGCCGAGCTTTTTTATTAAAAACCCCCTAAATCTTGATGGCCATTTTAGGGACTTCTTTGGAACCTTAGAAAATCCGGTTGAGGCACAAAGACTCCTTGAAGAAGCAAATAAAAAGTACATTCATCCTAAAATCTCCCCAGACCAATAAAAGTAGCAAAGTTCTATACCTAAAGCTCCATTTTACCCTAAAGCTTCGCACAAGAAACATTGCCTGTAGTTCGCATTTTTATGTGCGAACGTAATTATTTCAAAATTTGGGTTTAATACCCGGCAACTTGCTGCGAATTTTGAAACTTCAGAAATAGAATTTCTGACAGTGCTCAAAAACTTAAACTTTCCATTTCGCAAAGTTTTTGACAGAATGAAAATGCTGGTTGTCGAAGACAAAAAAATTTGCGATGAATACGTCGCAGCTTGTTGCGGGGTTAGCAATTTTTTAAGCATTTTCTTTATTCTAAAGTTAAGCTAAATCTTTTTATAATCCTCCTTTCTTTTAATTTAATGTCTATAGATAAATGTACTAATTGTGGCAAGGAAACCATTAAACATGCAAAGGGTATGTGTACTACCTGTTATAAACGCATAGCCTGGAAACCCTCTCTTAAGTCTTGTAAAAGATGTGGGCGCGAGCTACCCAACCATGCAAGAGGATTCTGCGGTGGCTGTTATAACTCGGTGTTTCATCTAGAGAAAAATAAAGAGCTTAATGCAAAGAAGGCTTACAATATCTTGCCAGAGCTTTATAGAAAAATAGTCTCTAAATGCATAATTTGTGAATTCAATAAAATTGTAGAAATACATCATTTAGACCATAACAAACAAAACAATTCAGAAACAAATCTTTTAGGCCTTTGTCCTAATCATCATAAGATGATTCACAGCATAAAATGGCAAAAAGAAGTATTTAACCAATTAAGTGAAAAAGGTTTCAAAGTGCCAGAAGCAGGATATAAAACCGATGGATTTATTCAGACTATTCGACAAAAATTGCCTAAACATTCTACCTTTGCTTAAAACTTTCAGCATATTAAACCCTTACCTCTAATTCTTCCTTTGTCAAATCTTCTAAAGGAAGTCGCAATCTCTTAGACATTTTTTCTCCAATTTTTAGGGCAGTTTCATACATCATCTCATCATATCTTTCTGCTTCGGAAATAGGGAAAGAAAAAGCATTACCTCCCGGTCTTTTTAACAAATAAACTCCCTCTTTTTTTATTTTCAAATTGGTTTAATACCCTGCGGTCTTGCCGCAGTCAATTTGAAAAGACTAAAATTGCCGGTCGCTGAAAGCGAAAAAATTTGCGATGAATACCCTATGCTCTTGGCATAGGGATAGCAAATTTTTAGGCAATTTTTTTATTTCAGCTCGCACACATAATGCACTTAAGTTACTACTCCAAACATTATAGCACCACTCATTATCGCCCGGTTCTCCAACTTTGCTAATATGAACTGCTGATCTTTCAACATCCATGGTTCTAAAATTTCTTACTGCTTTTTAAGACTTATGAAGCTTCACTTCCAAACAGCAAGAATTCCACCCATAATTGCCAAAGAAACGAGATAATAAATCGCATTTAGCAGATAAAGCTTAAACGGCTTGTTGTCCCAAATCACAATTCCAATTTGCACTGCCGCAATAAATCCTAACCATAACCAAAAACCTGCTAACATTCCATCAGTAAAACTTGTCGCAGTCAAATATTTGATAAAATGCGCCAACACATACGCCATAACTAACGAGGCGATAAACGCGACTAGATAAAGTTTTCCCATGCCTCTTTTTTTAGCTTTATTCATTTCCTTGGCGTTTTTTCCAGCCAGTCGCATCCAGACTTTTCCGAAAAGCAAAGGTGAATACCAAAGACTTCCAAGAATAATAGAAACAACCGCTGAAACCAGCACGGCTAAATAGTTTATATCTACATTAGGAATTGCCATACATTGCTTAACTTTGGGATATATAAATCCTTCGTTTAATTCGCTCCGTATAGTCCCTATGCATATGTCCTCGGGTCGCACACTTTAATTCGTTACTAACAAAACATTTTTAAAGATTATAATTCATTATAATCTATGGAAATAATCAAAAAAACACGAGAAGTAGGAAAATCTTCAGGCGTATTATTGCCAAGAAGCTGGCTAAACAAGCAGGTAGTTGTGAATCTTTTTGAACCATCACCAGAAAAAATTTCCCATGATGTTAAAAAATATTTGTTTTAGCATAATCTAAACGAAGAAGTTAAATGGTTTTATAATTATGGTAGC
>CAYITH010000096.1:0-3079 GCA_964366295.1 Candidatus Woesearchaeota archaeon
TGCTCTTTCTTCTGCTTTTTCTTGCTTAATCCGCGCGAAATATCTTTGCAATATTACTTTTTTTTCTTCAAAGCTCATTTTGTTATGCCTCCTGAACCTGCTTAATAATATCTTTTAATTTCAACCCTTCTTCAGTAAGACTATTTTTTCTTTCATTCGCATGAGATTCGATGGCTTCTTTAATAGAATTAAACCTTCCTTCCTCTGGAGCAATATCTTTTAGCAATGCTGTATCTATCACTCCTGCTTCTGCCAAAACCACTGCTTCTTCAAGCTTGCTCTGCTTTCTCAAAATTAATTCTCTGGAAAATGTTATTGCTTCTTCGAAAGCAGAATAGACATCTCCATTGTGTTTTTGATCCACAAAAATAGGATGCAAAACTCCTGAAAATGGCACAGTCAGTTTTAAAGAGTCCAAATATAGTTTAACAGGATTTTGAACTTCTATATCTTTTGCCTCCGCTATAAATTGCAGGGCGGATGCGAGGGCTTCTGCTGAAAGTGCAGCCCTTATAGAAAGAGGATAGATAAGACCCTCGTCTGTATCCTGCCTTAAACCTTCTACATTGGCATGAAACCATGCAGGAATATCTCTTTTGCTATGCCCCCTGACATTTTCCAAATAATTAAGTCCGTGAACAAAATAAACTCGAAGCAATGGAAACAATAGAGGATTACTTCTTTCAAGAAATTCTCGGTTCATATTAATAATATCACTTGTAAATCCTGCCTTCTCTTCAGGCATGCTGGCGCGAACTTCTTTTTTTTGAATTCTGAATATATCATAAGGAGTTGGAGCGAATAAATTGCTGTCAATTCCAAGTATCATATGCATTCTATCTTTTAGTGCCCTGTCTGAATCTGAAGTTCCTGTGTATTGCCCGTTTCCTAAGTTTCCAGAAGCAAACCCTATGCTGTATCCTTCCCTTCCTAAGTTGATTATTCTGCCTTTATGAACCAGCTTTCCATCAAAAAAATCAAAAAAATAGTTTTGCACAATCGGAGGGCATCTGTTCAGCTCGTCAACATAAAAAAAGCACTTATTTACATTAACTGAAAGTTTCTCTAATTCTCCATCTTTAATAGATTCTCCTTGTTGTATTCTTCTTAAGATATCAAAATCTATTGTTTTCATTAATTCTGAAGGCTCAAAATCCGGCCTGCCGAGAGCATAACAGGAAGAATCTGATAAGTAGCCCATTAAATCATGGGCTAACTGTGTTTTACCCATTCCGGTTCCACCAACATAGTAGCAGTTTAGCCTTGAAACTAATGGGGCTTTGACTAATATATCTCTTGCTGAAAATGGAACATCACCAAGATTAACAACTCTCGTATTCTGATAACTTCCATTATCAAGTCTTTTCAATGTTTCTTTTGATTTTTCTGTTACCATATTTATGCTATTTCATAGCTTTTTATCTTACTAAAACTGATAAATAAGAGTATTTAAACCTTGCGATTTTGTAGTAACTATTTAGTGATATATACATAAATTCTATGTTCAAAATCCTTATAAACTATCTTGCTGAAGCATAATGCATTATGATTGAAGAAAAGATAGGCAAATCTATAGTGAAAGACATAAGTCTTTCCCTATCTACTCAAGGCGTAAATGAGGGATTATCAACGTCCTTGACTATAAAGAAACTGAAACGCGCTTTATAGGAAGATTTCTTGAAAATATAATGGAAAACCTTGCCTGTGGATTTGATAAAAGAATTGAAAGTTTTGCTGAAAGACCTGCTTTTGAGACAGCGAAATGGGTTATTGGTTATAATATGCTGAAGGCATATGAGATGTGGGAAAGAGAAAACGGCTCGCAAACGCTTCTTAGATTGGCAGATTATTTTTGAAAGATGTTTTAGAATTGTTAAGAATCTTCTAAGCTAAAGAGCATGATCTGCTTGGGTTCTTGAGCACAATGAAAAATGCCAATGCCGAAAAGAGCATTTTTCAAGTATAAAGATAGATAGATTAAGAAGTTTTAAAAGTGAGAAAGATATATGTCCGAAATGGATAAGCTATTCTATCTCGACACTTCTATCTGGCTTGATATCTTTGAGGATAGGGACGAGGCAAAATTTCCGAAGAGCCAGATTGCCAGAGCACTTTTGTCAAAAATCATAAAGGAGGATGATAGAATATTATGCTCGGATATGAACCTTGCAGAATTACAGGATTTAGGTTATACAGAGTATGAATTTAACGAATTGATAAAACCATTTGAACAAGCTATAATATTTGTGGATACCGAAGAAAAAGTTATTGGGAGAGCTAAAGATATCTCTCAGAAGAGAAATATTCCGCATTTAGACACAATCCATTCAATAATTGCGAGAGATAATAGGGCAATTCTTATAACCTGGGATAAACACTTTCAACAATTGAGAGATATTGTGGAGCCACATACTCCCCGAGAGTTTATTTAACCTCTAATTTCTTCATTAACCTCTCTGATAAATTCTCTCTGGCTTTATGCAATTCTTCGTCTGTTGTCTTTCTGCTTGAGAGAGGCATCTTCTTTAAATGAGCCAACATATTCTCTTTTTCCAACTGCGAAATCTTGTCTCTTAATGCCTGCCGGACAAACTCAGTTTGTGTGGCGTAATGAAATTTTCGCATTACTTCACTCATTGCCTTTTTCATTGAGCTGTCAAGCTTTAAACTGATAGTTTCCATAATACTAAGTATTACTAAGTAATATATAAAACTTTCGGTGATTTACGAGGAATATTTATAAGTGCTTTAAAACTGAATATATCAAGCCGACGTGGGACAATGGTACTCCGTCCGCCTTGAGTTATCGGAAATATAATGCGTTAGAAAAGCAAGCGGATTGCCTTACGGCTTTCCCGGTTCGATTCCGGGCGTCGGCGTTCTCCGTTTACCGAAGGATTAAGGTTCACAGCAAAGCGAGAAACCTTAAGACGAGAGTGAATCGGAGATTATCTTAAATTAAAAGTTCAATAATGACAGATCCGAGAGGGTCTTAAAGCAGAACATTCGGACATAAAGCAGGAATATGATAAAAGTAGTAGCATTAGACATATATGGAACTGTGCTGGCGACAGCTGAC
>CAYITH010000097.1:0-2975 GCA_964366295.1 Candidatus Woesearchaeota archaeon
TATACTTTTCTCCAGCCTATTATCTCTCTCTTTCCTCTCCATTCACTTCGTTTCTTATTATATTCTTCGCCATTATATCTTTTCTTCTTTCATATCTTTCATTATCATATATTCCTCTCCCGCTTTATTATCATTCCGTCTTCTATATCTTTCATTGTTTTCATATTTTATTCTATTAACAACTTATTATTTTCTATTTCAATATACGCATTTTGCAGCTCTTCAAGGCTCGTCGGAGTTTTCACTGCAGGTGTTATAATTTTTATTTTTCCTTTTGCCAGCTGGCTCGGCAGGAAATACGCTTTTGCTCTTCCGCCTCCACTGACGACATTGTTTAAAGTTTGCGCAGGAATCGTTGCATCAAAACACTTTTCCTTTGTCTGCCCCAATATTCCCAACAACCCGGGCCTTGCTGTCTTAACGCACTTATTCTCTGTGCTTGCAGGAATTAGTATGCTTCCATTTTTATAAGACATCAAAGAAATCTCATATTCTCCCTCGCTCAATCTAACAACTTTTGTTTCAGGCCACGCAATGCTTATAGTATTTTCAGCAGAAACAAAATTCACAACTGCCAATTCGCTCAACTCCCTCCCGTTGCTATCAATTTCCAAGGTAACATTATACAACTTATCAAGTATTAGCTCAACACTCGCCCGCTGATTCGTTGAAACGCTTTGTTTTTTTCCAGCATAGCCCTCTGCAGACGCAAACACTGCCCCATTAACACACTGCGGAACCTCCGCGCTCAAAACAGCTTCTTTGCCATCACTCGCAGTCTTTCCAATATCGCAGCTTTCCCCTAAACACCTAAAGCTGATATCTGCCTCAACAGGCTCTAACTCTGCATTGTAAGTGTAAATTGTCGCCTGTTCATTCTTAAACTTGCACAAATTAGATTCAAACTCTTCAGCGTCCGCAATAACGCCCTGCCGCGCCTTGTTCTTCTCTATAACAACTCCTGTCGCAAACTGAAACAGCTCATCATCGTCATAAATCTGTATCAACGCAGGAAATAATATATCATAAACAAAATGATAAGGCACATAGCAAAAACCTAATATCCCAAACCCTTCCTGCATTCCAATCGGCTCAGCAATTAAAACTCCGTTGCTCACTTTTTCCCCGCTGACTTCTATTTTCGTCGGCCAGTTTCTAGAATACAAGAACCTTATTCCCTCTCCGCTTCCAGCAGAAAATCTCTTCGCAAAATAATCCTGGCTTTTATCAGCAGTATTAATTGCCTGAATATTCGCCTCAAAAGAATTTTTCAATTCAGATTCTACATCTGAAAACTTCCACATCTTTGCTCCGCACCCAAGCTCAACTCCATCAACAGGCGCATACAACCGCAAAGCATCAACAGCATAATTCTCCAAAAACATCTCGCTCTTTTCTTTATTATAAATCTCAAGCGCTTTCGCATAAAAACTGCCAAGCTTGCTCTCAACTTTTCCGCTTATCTTTTCAACACTCGCTGTTTTTTCTCCAAATGCCATTTTTAACTCTGTATCAACATCAAACCTTATTTCATTTTTGTCAATCAAGATTTCTGCATCATTAATCGAAAAATCTATTTCAAATCCTTTTTTCCTGAATTCTGACAGCTCGCACTCATTGCTCCTCGCTAAAACAAACTCTCCAAGCTGTTCTTGCATCTGCCTTTTCGTCGGCATCTGCTCTCTTTCAATCCCATTTCCAGAAACATATTTCCAATAAGCCACAGGAGTTCCTAAAAAATCAAGCTGTGAGCCTGTCGGAGAATGCGCACTTCCAGTTTCAAACTCAGACATCTCTATATAGCCTCCCTGCTCGCCTAAAATCTCTCCTCCAAGCCGTACACTTTCAGCAACACACTCTGAAATATATTCGACAACAGGCTTAAACTCCTTGCTTCCAACAGGACTTATCCCGCTCTTGCTTAAAAGCACAACCGCTCCTATTCCGGCAATAAACAACACAGCCACAATAATAAATATCGCAACCTGCCCTCTCTTATTATCCTGCCTCTTTTCCAACATCAAAAATCAAAGGAACAATCGTATATAAATCTTATTAAAATTTATATTGATGCATTAAAAGTTGGTAATATTACACTTTAAATTAAAATATTAAGATTAAATAATTTCTATCTGAAATAGTTATTAAGATAGGCAGATTTTATATTTTCATAATGAATAACCAGACAACCACATTTATCACAAATATTATTGGTTTTCCACTTACAAGTAAGAATAGTATTATGTTTATGGTTTTGTGATGTTAAAATTAGAGAACTGTTTATTATATCCCACTTCTTATTTTTAAAATTTTCTTCTTCAAAGAAATACTTTTTATCTAAATGTTTTTCCTTTATAAATTCTGATGTTCCACTAAAGATGCTTATTATTTCTTTATAATCATTTTCATTGTTAATATTATCCCATAACAAATGAATAAATTTTGTAAATATATGTGGAGTAATAAAAAAGTTTGTATGAAAACCTCTTAAAAATTGAACTAAATAATTAAAGTCTTTTAAATCAAATTTTATCTTTTCAGTAAAAAGATATACTCTTTTATTTTGTTGCTTATTAACAAAGTCTCCTACAATTAATAAATATAACATATCTTCATCTAATAGAATACCACTCGATATATATTTAGGATACTCTCTTATTTCTTTTACAGAAGTATCATTATTTAGATAAGCCGATACATCAAAAATCATTTAATTAAGCCTCTTTAAAATTTATTCTTGTTAAAGTAATTTCTGCTTCTTCTTCTTTAGTTGGTTTGCTTCTCCAAACTTCTAAAATATTTCCATCGGCTATATTTACTTTAATTTTATAATATAATCTTTCCTTGCTTCCGAAAGCACTCAAAAGACTACAAATAACATAAAATTTAGTTTCTTCAGTATTCCTTTCTAAATTTTCTAAACGATAATACAACATTCCAACATTACCAAAATTCTGTTCTAAGTATTCTCTTGC
>CAYITH010000098.1:0-2940 GCA_964366295.1 Candidatus Woesearchaeota archaeon
CCAAGTGTTCAAAGCCAATATGTTGGTGGCGGATGCGGACGCTAAAAAGATGGCGGAGAATATATGCGAAACATGCCAGAGGAAGTTTGAAAGCGTTGAAAGTTTAACACAGCACAACCAAGCAAAGCACTTTCAGCAGGAAAAAAAAGTGTTTTCTTTTAAAAAATATCTGATTGCAGGTGTGTTAATCTTAGCTTTGGGAATTTTCACTTACTCGGGATATACTATTTATTCTTCTCCAAGCGAGTATGATAACTTTGCTAAATGCCTTGCTGAAAAAGGAGCAGTTATATATGGGAATGATTTCTGCCAATATACAACAAGGCAATTGAATATGTTTGATGGCTCTCAAAAACTTCTAAATTATGTGCGTTGTATAAGTAATGAAGGATTGTGCAATGAAAAAGAAGTTAAGATAACTCCTACATGGTATATTAACGGAATAAAACTTGAAGGGGTGCAGACTTTTGAACGGCTTGCTGAAAAAAGCGGTTGTGTGTTAGCATAATGTATGGTGAAAATGATTACTGAAAAACAAATATGGGCATATGGAATTGCTGTCCTCTTGATAGTTTTTGCAGCAGGAATGCTTTATAATTATTACAATCCTCCTATTAACAGCAATAAATATGAGTTCCCTTCTCCTGAAAAGACAGTTAGAAATTATCTTGAAGCGTGGAGAGATAAGCGCTATGCGGATATGTATTCGGTAATTTCCGACGAATTTAAAAAAACAGAGCCTAATGCCGAAAGTCTTGCGAAATTCCGAGAGCATATCGAAAAACAGGGAATTAAAGTGGCAGAAATCTTAGAAGTGGCCGGAGTTGCAAACGATGAAAAAAAAACAAGCGTGAAATATAAGATTGTTTTTGAAAATGCAAGAGGGGAAAAGATGCCATTCGAGGGTATTTTTTCTCTTGGGTTTATGGAGAAAGATCTTGTTAAAGGCTGGAAGCTTGCTCCACTTGATAAAATGCAGGATATAGGATAGGTTTTTAAGCTATAAATAAAGAAAGATAAAATGGAATACATAGAAGAGAAAAAGATGGCACATGAATCTGGGAATAATAATTACCGCAAGATTGCGTTTTATGCTGTGCTGGCAGTTCTAATAATTATTTTTCTTCAGTGGAAGTATCAAGTATTCTTTAGTCCAGATAAAGAGTGCTTGTCAATTGATGGAAGCAAGCTGATGCTTGAAAGCCATGGCAAGATAAAGATGCATATACATCCTGAATTAAAAATAAAAATCAACGGCAAAAACATAGAGATACCTGCTTCAATTGGCATAACAAATACGGGGATGAATGCAATACACATGCATACGCTTGATGGAGTAATTCATGTTGAGGCGCCTTGTGTTAGGGATTTTACACTTGGAGATTTTTTTGAAGTATGGGGAAAAAGTTTTGACAGCGAGCATATACTTGAGCATACGGTGAATGAAACTAGCAAGTTAAAGATGCTTGTAAATGGAAGAGAAAATAATGAGTTTGAGCGACTTGTTTTAAAAGACAAGGATGAGATAGAAATTATTTACGAGTAATTCTCCTGTCTTGATTTGGGCTGGTGCTTATAGCAAAGGACGCTGAGAGTCTACCGAGAATGCGCCTTTGATAGATAGAAGAGGACAATAAAAATGGTAGAACATTATTGTCCTTGACTATAAGTTTATTCTTACACCAATTATTTCTCTTTTGAATGGCATTTCTTCAATATGGAGTTCTTCTTCACAAACCCTAAAATTTATCTGCCCGCTTTTGTATTCGCAAAACATTTTTCTGCCTCTGCCGGGAGTTCTTTTATATAAAGAGGAACATTGAAATTCAGATTTAAGGTAAATCCAAGGATAGCCTAAGGGGTTATCTAAAGCTGTTTCATCAAAACCAAATTCTTCCAAATATTGCTGTTTTGCCTTGTTTGCTAGAGTAAATTTTCCATATTTTTCATGATGAAGCTCTCGGCATAATGTGTTTAGGTATTTTTGAAATCCGCCACTTCTATTTTTTCTCATTTTTCTTCAAAAGTCAGTTTACAGAGAGCTTTTAAACTTTATTGTAATGTGAAAATTATGCTAAATGAAAGAAATATCAAAGAGGTGTATGAAACAAAGAAAGAAGAGATAAAGAAGGCAATTGAGGGTTATAAGTCTGATAAAATGGACAATGAATTGTTTTATGAGTTTATTTTTACTCTTCTTACTCCACAAAGTAGTGGAGTGAGGTGCTGGGAAATTGTTGAGGATTTAATGAAGAAGAATTTTTTTGAAAATGGAGCTGGGCTTGAGGAATTGCAGAATTTTTTAAGAAGCAGAGTAAGGTTTCATAATAACAAGGCAAGATATCTTATTGAGGCAAGAAATAACTGGAGTATTATCAAAAGTGAAATAGTAAAAAACAACAGCAGAGAAATAAGAAACTGGCTTGTTGAGAATGTTAATGGGCAAGGAATGAAAGAGGCAAGCCATTTTTTGAGAAATATAGGGCATAGCAGACTTGCGATATTAGACCGGCATATCCTTAGATGCTTAAATAATTTCAAGGTTATAAATGAATTTCCGAGAAGCTTGAGCAAAAACAAGTATCTGGAAATTGAAGGCAATTTTAATGATTTCAGCAATTCTATTGGTATAAGTGTTGATGAATTAGACTTGCTGTTTTGGAGCGAGGCGACTGGAAGGGTTTTTAAATAGATATAATCCTATAAGGTAACAATGGCTCTCTTTCCTGCAACTGCTTAATACTCTTCTCTAAAAATAGCCATTACAATTTATATAATTACTAAAATAAAATATACTCTCCACAATATTTTAAATCCCTAATAATAAATCAATTTCTTATATATCCCAATTTTTAATTATAATCGGTTATAGGCATTATTGCGTTATGACTCCAACTACATTTATAAACTATTATCCATTTAATTTAATATGGCAAAAAA
>CAYITH010000099.1:0-2896 GCA_964366295.1 Candidatus Woesearchaeota archaeon
TAAGGGATGTTCTTAAATTAGAGATGGTAAAAGGATTGGAAAAGCTTGTTATTGATATTTAAAGATTCTAAGGCAAACATTTATAAATAGGTATATACTTTGTATATACTATGGAAAAACAAGAGCAATTGATTAGATATGTTAAATCTTTCGGAAATGGGGCACATATTTTTGCGCCTAGAAATTGGCTTGGAGAAAAAGTAATCTTGATAAGACCTCCTAAAAAAAGCTTAAAAGAAAGAGTTATGCAGGCAGTGGAAGGTTATTTAGACAGAATTTCAGGAGTTTATATTTATGGCTCTTATGCTCGAGGCGAGCAGAAAGAGGATTCAGATATAGACTTATTAGTTCTAACTAATGGAAAGATTAAAATAAAAGAGGAAGGATTTGAGATAACCTGTATTGAAGAGAGCAAGTTTGATAAATTTATAAAATTAGAACCCTTGCTAATCCAGGCGATGTTATCTGAAGCAAAGCCAATAATAAATTATGCTTTACTTGAAAATTTAAAGAAAAAATATTCGCCAAAAAAGGTTGATTTTGAGGATTTTATTAATTCTACTAAAAGGTTAATAGATGTTAATGAGTATTTTCTGGGCCAGCAAAATGAATATGTCTCTGGCGGAGCAGAAGTATATTCAATAGTTTTTAGATTAAGAGGGATTTTTAGCATTAAAAGGATTCTAAGACGAGAAGTTTATTCACATAAGGAATTTAAGGCTTGGATTTTAAGAAATCTTCCCAGCATAGATTTTAATTTAATTTATGAAGCATATAAAAAATCCAAATCTGGAATGAATTTGCCTAAAAAAATAAAAAAGCAGGATTTATCCATATTGCTAGAATTTTTAAATAAAGAGCTTACTCTATTAGAGAATGAAAAGAAAAAAAAAGGCTTGAAAAGGGAATTGAATCGCTTGAAGAGCAAAAGATAATACATTTACATAAGCGAGAAGAGGCTGAAGAGCTTGGAGAAGAGGAATTAGTTCGATATTACGATAAAGAGATAGAGAAATTTGAAAAGGAGAAAGTGAAGAAAGAGGAAAAGCTTGAAAGATAAATAATGTTAAGAACAAAGCTTTATTAACCCTGCATTTGTTTATAGATTACTAAGGAGGTGTGAAGATGAATTGCAATTGCAGTAAGGCTAATCTTGTGTTGGCAATAGTGGCAATAGTTTTTGCTTTGTGGCAGACAACTTATTCAAAATTAATAGTTGTAATAGCAGCGGCTTTGATAGGAATACACTCGCTGATGCACAAGCATTCAGAAGGCGGAAAAACCGGAAAGGTTGGAAGAAGAAGATAAATTTATTTTTTTATTTTTTTATTTTTTCTTTTGAGTTATGACTAATTCTAATGATTAGAACAATATTTATTCAGAATTATTTTTCAGTAGCTCTTTCCAATGTAAGCATAATATTTCGCTTGGCGATGGCAGTGAAGGCAGAGTTTGTTTTTTAATGAGGGCTGTTTATCGGGGATATTAAGGGCTTTAGCGCCGAGTGTTTCTGATTTTATATAATCTTCACATTCTTCGCTTGAGCATAGAGGCGATAGGGCGATGCCCTTATTTGAGAGCACTTTTTTGAGCTCTTCTTTTGTGTCTGCTTGTTTTACTGCGTTGTCGAGAAGCTTTTTGGCTTTTGCAAATAATAAAGACTGCATTTCATTAAGCTCTTTTTCAATATACTCTTTTAAATTTGATATTTTAACTTTTTCTTTTTTGCTTGTGTCACGGCGCGTCACGATGACTGATTTTTCCTTGATGTCTTTAGGGCCTATTTCTATTCTTATAGGAACTCCTTTTAATTCCCAGTCGTTAAATTTGAAGCCCGGTGTGCATTCTTCTCTTTTGTCCAGTATTGGGGAAAATTCTCCCAGATTATTTTTTAATAATTCAGCTTCTTTTAAAACTTCTGATTTTGAATCTTCAAATAGTATTGGGATAATGACAAGTTTATTTTGAGCGATATTAGGAGGGATAATAAGCCCCTTTTGGTCAGAGTGAATGGCAAACATTACGCCGAGCATTCTTGTTGAGATGGCGAAAGTGTTTTGGTATGCGTATTCTTTTTTTCCTTCTTTATTTAAGAAAGCAATATTGTAAGCTTTTGCGAAAATCTGCCCGTCGTGATGAAAGTCAGGGCCTTGGGCGCATTTTCCGTTTGGCATATAGAATTCCATCGACACTGTGTATTCTGCGCCTGCGAATTTTTCTTTTTCTGTTTTTTTGCCTATTAAGGCTGGCAGGGCAAGATAGTTTTCGCAAATATCTTTGTAAACTCCAATAATTTCGTCTTTTTCAGCTTCAGCTTCTTTTTTTGTTGCGAAGACAGTATGGCCTTCGTTCCATAAAAATTCTCTTGTTCTGAAAAATGGAACCGGGTGCTTGAATTCCCAACGAACAACATTATTCCACTGATTTAATCTTAGTGGCAAGTCTCTCCAAGAGCGAATCCATTTGGAGTATGATTCATACATAATTGTTTCAGATGTTGGGCGGACAGCGAGTTTTTCCGGCAATTTTGTGTTGCCTGCTTGAGTAACCCATGCAACCTCTGGAGAAAAACCTGCCACATGAACTGCTTCTTTTGCAAGTGTTCTCTCTGAAATAAAAAGAGGAAAATAAGCATTTTTTATGCCGAGATTTTTAAATCTCTTGTCAGTTTCATCTCTGATTTTTTCCCATATTGCGTAAGATGCAGGACGAAAAACTATGCAGCCTGAAACTGATGAATAGTCTGCAAGTTCTGATTTTAGCATTAATTGAATAAACCATTCTGTGAAATCATCTTTCTCTGCTGTCAGGCCAAGTGCGTTCTCTTCTTTTTTCATCTTTGTTGAGTATTTAAAAGATGTATTTAAAGGTTTGCGAATTTCTGGAAGTTTGTGAG
>CAYITH010000100.1:0-2588 GCA_964366295.1 Candidatus Woesearchaeota archaeon
ACACAATTTTAAAGCACTTTGACATAGGGATAGCAAATTTTTAGGCAATTTTTTTGTAGGCATATTTACAGTATTGGCTTTCGCAGTTTATCTTTTGTTAAAAGGAGAATTTTCAGAAGCATTTAACGAACTAAAAAAATATTGGATTTTTCTCTCTGTAGCGGGAATAATCGGGCTGGGCATTCAGCAATTGATTTACATTAAAGCATATAGTCTATTGCCTGCTTCACAGGTAGTAATTTTATTTTACACTTATCCTCTGCTGATAGTGCTGCTATCTATGCTTTTTGGCAAAGAAAAAACCAGCATTGCATCTATTTTACTTTTAATTCTTGGATTTATAGGGATTTATCTTATTGTTTCTAAGGGAACACTTACCTTGATTTCTTTTAGCTTATATCAAAGGACGCTGAAAATTTACCAAAAATGCGCCTTTGATAGATAGAAGAGGACAATAAATCCGGTAGAATATTATTGTCCTTGACTATAGGCGCAATTATGGCTTTAGGCGCTGCTCTTGCGTGGGCAGTATTTTCATATATGCTGAAGAAAGCTAAATCAAGAAATGACACTATTGCAATGTTTTGGTATTCTGTTTTTGGATTAGTGTTCTTGATAGCTGGTATGCCTTTTTACAAGATTAGTTATGTTATTTCAGGCAAAGCATTATTGGGATTGTTGTATGTTGCAGTATTTCCAACAGCAATTGCTTTCCTTTTGTGGGGCAAGGCATTAAGCAAACTTCCTGCGCATATATGTTCAAGTATTGCTTTACTGACGCCTGTTTTCTCATTAATTATAATTGCCATTTTTCTTAAAGAAGAAATAATTGCGGCGCAAATTATAGGATTAAGTTTAGTTATTGCTTCCACTGCATTTAATATTTACTTGAGCAATAGAAAGAGATGAAAATACGAGTCTAACCGAAGATTTATATAGTCCTTTAGATTAAGTATGATATCTGGGTAAGTCCTAGAGAGGTTGTGTACCGGAATGGTACACCTTGTCTTAATCTCTAGGGACCAGATAACTTTTCAAAAACTTCCTTTTTGATTACTATTCTATCTTTAATTATCTCCATAAATCTTGAATCTTTATGCTCGTAATTTCTAAATATTGCCCATGAAACGAAGTCTAGGACTTGAAGACATGCCTCATTTTGAGAATTCTCGTGTTTTATAACTAGTTTATCTAAATTTTTTCGCTCTTCTATCTTTCTTTTGATATAATTATTAAAATCATCTCTTAAAGATCTGTTCGATTTAGATTTGTCCACAACTAAGCAAGTGGAGGGATTATCAAATGAACACTCATTTAGTATTAAATTAGAAATATAATTATAGAGTTTACTCTTTTTATCCTTTAAATATTCGTAAACCTTTGATTTCTCTAAGATAATAACAAAAATCTCGGATTGAGTTCTTATTAATCTTTGTAAGATATCAATTCTTATTTTATCAGAACTATTATTGCCTTTAATCTCAGGATATCTTATTAATTTCTTTTTGACAATTTTTTCTCGGACTTTCTTTATTATTCTTCTTATCGCATAAAGCTCGCCTTCATCGCAAGCTAGAAGAGTAATAACAAAATATTTACTTGATGCCGATTTAAATCCTAACTCCCCACTTTCATCTAAAAAAATGTACTTCATTATACTTTGTTCACCCTTAATAATTGGACAAACTATAATTTAAATACCTTTATCCGTTTAAACCCCTACATCCTCTCAATAGTCTCTATGCCGAGAAGCGAGAGAGAGGATTTGAGGACTATACGAAAGGCGCTGACAAGATTAAGCCGAAATGCTTCGCATGGGTCTCCGATAACTTTGCAGGAGTGGTAGAACTCGTTAAACAGCTGTGAAAGCTCGAAAGAATAATGGGCGATAAGCGACGGGTCTAATGAATTATAAACTGACTTGGCAATGCCTGGAAACAATTCAAGCTTTTTTATCAGAGCTGTTTCCTGCGGTGTAACTTTTTCAATCACAAGGCCGGGATTTTTTCCCTTTGCTTTTCTTAAAATAGAAGATGCGCGGGCGTAAGTGTATAACAAATACGGGCCAGTGTTGCCTTCGAAGCTCAGCGCTTGGGATAGATTGAAAAGTATATTTTTATTTGAGTTGTGGCTTAGTATAGAGTATTTAACTGCTGACAGGCCGACTTTTTCTGCGTCTCCTTTTGTTTTTCTCTTTGCTATTTCTTCTTTGGCTTTTTTTACCACCTCTGCAAGAAAATCTTCAAGCAAAACCACATCTCCACGGCGAGTTGACATTTTTTTTGATTCGCCTTCATTACTAATTAACATAAATGAGTAGTGAACTACCTTTGGAAACTCGTATCCTAAAATTTTCATTGCTAAGGCGAGCTGTTCAGCGTAGAGCTTTTGGTCTTCACCCAATACTATTATATTCCTCTTTGCTTTTTCCAATTTTTCAATAGTATATGATATATCCCTTAGAGGATAAAGCCCTGTCCCGTCGTTTCTTGTCAAGACAAATACCGGGGCTTTTGTTTTTATTTCAATATCTGTTCCTGACTGGTCTATATAATGCCGATTATCGTCATCTTTTTTAAGCTTGCCTG
>CAYITH010000101.1:0-2564 GCA_964366295.1 Candidatus Woesearchaeota archaeon
TCAAAGACAAAAAAATTTGCGATGAATCCCCTATAGCTTGCTGCGGGGTTAGCAAATTTTTAAGCATTTTCTTTATCAGTAGTCATTAAAATTAGTTTTTAAAACTTGCTTTCAGCGCTTAAACTAGATTACAAAACCTTTTTTCAGGGGAGCAGACAGAGCAATTGTTGCAGACCTCTTCTTTGTAGGTTTTGCCAAGGTAGTTAAGTATCTGCTTTGTTATGCATGATTTCCAGGTGAGACAATTTGCAAGAATGTTGAATTTTTGCATTTTTTCAATTCTTGCAAGGGTAAATATTTCTTCAAATGAGCTAACATCCATATCCATTATTTTTTCTTCTATATAGATTAGCCCTGTGGCAGGCTGAACCTTTATTGCGCCGTTTTTTTCAAGCCTTTCAAGAATATCATTCAGCATTGCTTCGTTTATGTCAATTGTTTTCGCAATCAAGCTTTTTGTTATTGGAATAAATGATTGCCTGTATTCTTTTAATGAAAATAGCATTCTTCCTAGTTTTTGCCTTCCTGGAAAGCTGGCAAATATTCTGGATTTTGTTTTATTGATATCATTATTGCTGCAGAATACAATAGCGCGTGTTGGTTTTCCATCTCTTCCGCCTCTTCCTATCTCCTGGTAGTAGTCTTCAATTGTCTGCGGAAGATTATAATGAATTACGTTGCGTATGTCTTTTTTGTCAATGCCCATGCCAAAGGCCTTTGTGGCAACAATTATTCGGACTTCATCGTTCATAAATTTGTCTTGGTTTTCTTTTCTTTGTTCTTTTGAAAGCCCTGCGTGGTATGGGAGAGCAGAAATATTAATGCTGTTTATTAATGAAGAAATCTCTTCAGTAGTTTCTCTTAGAGCGCAGAATATAATCGTATGCCCCGAGATATTTTTTATTATCCCAATTATTTCATCTTCTTTTTCTTCGGCATCTTTTAATACTTCGATGTAGATATTTTTTCTAAGCGCTGATTCTTCAAAAACCTCAAACCTTAAGCTGAGATTTTTTTCAATTTCTTTTATCATTTCCTGATTTGCAGTTGCCGTCAAGGCAAGGATAGGCGGATTTCCGAGCAGGTTTGTATATTCTCGAAGGTTTTGGTATTCTGGTCTGAAATCTTTTCCCCAAGTGACGATGCAATGGGCTTCATCTATAACAAAAATTCCGACTTTTTTTTGCAATATTTGGATTATTTCTCTTTTTTTGAGAGCTTCCGGAGCAATATACAAGAGTTTTATTTTGTTCATTTCAATCAGTTTTAATACAGCCATTATTGCTTCTTGGGACATTGTGGAGTTTAGGTAGAAGGCACTATGTATGCCTTTTTTTTGCAGGGATTCCACTTGGTCCTTCATCAAGGCGATTAATGGAGAAACAACAAGAGTCAGCTTATTATTTTTTAGGGCAGGTATTTGGAAACAAAGAGATTTTCCACTGCCAGTGGGCATTATGCCAAGGCAGTTTTTTCCAGAGCAGATTGAATTAATTATTTCCTCTTGACTGCCGCGAAATTCATTAAATCCAAAGGCCTCGCTCAATATTTCTTTTGGAGTTTTTGCAGAAAAATCTTCCTGCGGATATTCAAATAATCCGTTAATATTGTGCAGTATCACCTTGTCCATTTTACTCTGTTATGAAGGGGTTATTTAAAGGTTTGTCGGAGAAGAGAGTTTAGAGTGATATGGTGGTATTATAAGAGATCGTCTAAAAGATTAAAAACTTGATAATGTAAGAAAATAAATGGTAATCAAAAAAAATAGGCTGGAATGTACTTCAAAAAATTATTTCGCCAGATTAAAAGTAATGTTTAACGAGAGAGACGGAGAGTATCTTGATGTAGTTTTAGGTAACAAGAACAAGATGGAAAATAGAACTCATTATGGATTGAGAGTAATCATGAACGACAAAGGCAAAGTGATATTGGGAAACTTGTTTTTTAGAGATCGAGGAGGGATTAGAAGAATTAAGACGAAATGTGCAAATGTAAGAACAGGAGAAGTTATTCATGAACGAGAAGAGAAGATTAAAGAGATGCCAGAATCAAACTTTGCAGATATTGACTTACAAACTAGGTGGATGCCTGAGAAAAAGCAATTGTTAGTAGAAAAAATTACAATAAAAGAATATGATAAAGTAAGTATATCCTTTGATTATATAACCCTCCCCAGTATCCCCTTAATGCTATCTTCTCCTCATAACTGATTGATATAACTTCCGTTTTTTATGGAGATATTACGTATAACTATCTGATCTTGGATCATATGTAGGATCTCTATTCTTTTCAAAACCCTCTTGCTCTTTTAAATATGTCGCTCTTTTGTCAATTAATCTCATTCCATCACTGCTTGGAAGAAAATCATAATCTTTCAAACGCCCATTTTTTGTTTCACGATTATAATTCCTTTGGTCTTCAGAAGTCCATTTTACTTTTTCGATATAAATAGGGTTTCGCATAGAACTTTTAGAGAGAAGCCATATTCAAACCTTTCTGTTATTGTTGGCTAATCCTAAAGCTGGAAGTGGTGGAAGATAGTTCTTGTAAAGGGTAGAGAGATT
>CAYITH010000102.1:0-497 GCA_964366295.1 Candidatus Woesearchaeota archaeon
GTCGCAATTCATCCGCACCCTAAAGGGATGCGGATTTCTTGCGAAGCTTTAAAATAATCGAAAATATGGAAAAAGACAAAAAGGAATCTCATCTGGAAGTTCCTCCGTGGGACAAGCAAACAAGACCTGTAGAAAGAATCAAGGAAATCGCAAATAATATTAAGGGGTTTTTTATTGTTCTGGGTATTGTTAATTCAGCTGAAATAGAGCCAAGGAAAGCAGCAGGAGATGTTAAATCTCTGGCCAGAACATTTATTTTCAAGATAATAAGCGGAGAAGATGAGGAAAAAATGGCAGAAGAGGAGGGTAAGAAAATACTCATAGACAAGAAAGAGATTACTGGAAATGCAATAAAGCGTCAGGTTTAAAAACCCTTTTTTCACAATAACAAAGTCAGACAATTAGCACGTACCGACTGAAACAAACTCGGATGCACTCGTGCGCTTGTTATAAAAAAATAATGTTGGAAAAATGCCAAAAAAGAAAACAGAAGAAGA
>CAYITH010000102.1:597-2543 GCA_964366295.1 Candidatus Woesearchaeota archaeon
AAATATTGAAGAAGATAAGGATAGCAAGAAGACTGACAAAGAAGAAAATATTGAAGAAGATAAGGATAGCAAGAAGACTGACAAAGAAGAAAATATTGAATCTATAGCGGTTGTGAAAGAAACTAAAGAAAAATCAGACAGCAAAGATGGCGAAGCTAAACCGGAAAGAAAGAGGATAAGCAAAAAAGAAGAAGACATGCTTCTGCCGTTGAATGATTACTTAAAATCCGGAATATATATTGGAACTAAAGTTATAACTCCACATATGAGACCTTATGTTTACAGGCGGAGAGCTGATGGAATTGCGATTTTAAATACTGCGCTGATAGACCAAAAAATAAGAGAGGCTGCCGCCTTTTTATCAAAATATGCCCCTCAAGACTTTGTAATAGTGTGCAAAAGAGAAGGTGGATGGAGAGCTGTAAAATTATTTTCTGAATTGACTGGAGTTAAGGTTTTTACAAAAAAATATCCTGCTGGAATTATAACCAATTTGAGTTTGCCGGATTTCTTTGAGACAGAGATGATATTTATCTGTGATCCATGGCTTGATAAAAATGCTTTGGCAGATGCAAATAAAGTTGGCTCTAAAGTGATGTCTCTTTGCGATACAAATAATCTTACATTTGGCGTGGATACAGTTATTCCATGCAACAACAAAACAAACAAATCTCTTGGAGTGATATTCTATCTGCTGGCTAAAGAATACATGAAAGCAAGAAAAATTGACAAACCCGTGCCGGGAATTGAAGAGTTTATAGGAGAGAAACTTGACAAGCCGACAAGCGAGGAAACAGAAGCTAAAAGCAAAGAAGGAGTTTTAGAAAGAGAGAAGGCAAAAATAGATGAAAGATTCAAAATACTTGGCGAGAGAGAGGAAAAAGAAAGTGCGGGCGAGGGATTTAGGCGAAATTTTAACAGAGAGAAGAAGGAGTGAGAATTTATGGAAGGGGAAGATGGCAAAAATATATAAATGGTAATCTCTAAGGATTACTATGAAAACTATAACAATAAAACTTCCGAAAGGTGAAGCGCTTGAGCTTGAGGAATTTGTAAAGCGAAGAAATTATCTTTCGAAATCTGAATTTATTAGAAACCTGATACTTGAAAAGTTAGAGCGAAATAGAAAAGAAAAGATTGGGTGGATGATATTAGCTGAAAAGACAATGGATAAAATTTGGAACAATAAAAAAGACGATGAATTCTGGAGTAAATATTTATGATAAGGCAAGGAGATTTTCTTCTTATACCATTTCCTTTTTCTGATCAATCTGGCAGAAAGATTCGACCAGTTATTGTTATTAGCAATGATGAATTTAATAATTATTCTGGAGATGTGATTGTTGTTGGAGTCACCTCTAACATTTCTAAAGACAGGTATACCTTGCAATTGAACAACACTGATTTTGAAGAAGGAAAATTATTGACTCAATGCTGCATAAAAGTTGAGAACATATTAAGAATAGATAAAGAATTAGTTTTGAGAAAGATAGGCAAGATAAAAAGAGAAAAACTTAAAATTATTATAAGCAGGTTGATAGAGATTATTTCGGGATAGTTCTAAAAAATGACTCTTTATTCTTGGATACTTTCTACCCCGTTGGCAAGCCGATACATTTAAATACTTTTTTATGACTCATTTTTCGTTAAAATGGTACGAGATGAGTGCCTTAATGCTTCAATGAATATTAAGGTATGAGGTATGAAGGAACTCGTTTGTATTTCTAAATATGTAATATTTTGAAAGCAATTGATAATTTGCAACGCCAGTTTAAGTTTCAGGAAAATGTGTGTTTATGTATATTTATGCATCAAAAATAAATCTTGCTGATTGTTTGTATGATGTTAAGTCCAGTTTATCCTGCTGGCGGTTGCGGCTATCTGGCTTGTCCTTAGACATGCAAGTCTCTCGAAAGAGGGCGAACTGCTCAGTAACACGTAGCTAA